>CAINEG010000198.1 GCA_903847655.1 uncultured Bacteroidota bacterium | reverse complement strand
GCTATTCGCCCCACTAAAGAAGGTGTTATAAAACACAAGGCTTTATCTGCCATGGAGGATCAAACCAATATGCAGTTAAATCAAATTAAAGAGCAAATAGAATTACTTGCAAGACAAGCGCAAGAAATTAGAAAGCGCAAGGAATTAAGTTTAATGATTTACGAAGCTAAAATTACTTTCAAACCACAAATAGGTCAAATATATCATGTGTATGAAAAAACAGATGGCACCCATGTGCTTTCTTTAGTAGCACCTAGTGAATGGGGCGGCGGATCTGGACCTTTTGCAGGATTTATTGCCACCGTTAAATTATTGGCCGACCATACATGGGTGGAGGTTTAATACCCATACTTACTCAGTAGCGCTGTAACCTTTTTCTCTATCTCCATATCTTTCACCACAGCAGGCGCATGATGCTTTTTAATAGTCGCATCTAAAATTAATGGTCCCTTACATCCCCAATGTTTATTAATTGTATAGCTATCTACTCCATCAATATCCTTAGCAGGATTGGTTCTTGTAAAAGTGGCCCAAATAAAATTATTAAATTCAGCAGCCATCCAAGTAGCGTCTTCAGTAATGATAATCATAGCTACGCCTTCATTTTCTAATAAGCTTTCACCTAATCCCTTTAATTTTTCTTGAATAGAACTTATAGAAGTAGTTGCCGCATTTACAGCAATCACTCCCGGCATCACTAATTCTGCATTTACATTTAATGCTTTAATATTTTCCGGAATAGTTGTGGCTAATTTTCTTCGAACATCGCCGTAAGCAGCCAAGACTAATTTAGATCCTGTATTTAAACCATCCCCAGAATAATCCAAGGTATCCATGGTAGTGTTGGTATAAAAATGTAGGTCATTTGAAAAGTCCATTCTAGATAACATGTAGTGTAAAAACTCAGGAACATTATTTACATCTATTTCACTTTTTTCTTTAGATTTTTTTGCTTCCGCTGTTATCCAAATAAATTTTGCCAAGCTTAATTGCCCTGTGCCTAAAATATGATTGGCAATGGTTAAAATTTCTGCAGGTTTTTTATTTTCTAAAAACGGCGTATATCTTTCACTACCTATGGCTAATAATAAGGGATGCACACCAGCAGCATCTACTGCATGCACTTCTTTTAATCCAGGTATTTCATTAGACACAGCCGACCCCGTAATATGATGAATAAGTTGTCCAAAGCTAGTATCCTCTTGAGGTGGTCTTCCTACTACCGTGAATGCCCAGATGGCATTTTTTCTTGCATATACTTTATGCACTCTCATCACAGGGAAAGGATGTTGCAAACTATAATACCCTAAGTGATCCCCAAAAGGGCCTTCTGGTTTATTCTCTCCAGGAAAAACTTCTCCTGTAATTACAAAATCGGCGTCGGTACTTACACAAAAACCATCTATATAAGTATACCCAAATCTTTTTCCTGCAAGTACTCCCGCAAAATTCATTTCACTCATGCCTTCTGGAAGCGGCATTACAGCAGCAACACTATGCGCAGGTGGGCCGCCCACAAAACAACTTACTTTTAATGGAAGTCCTTTATTATTAGCCTTGGTTTGATGCACACCAATACCACGATGTAATTGATAATGCAAACCAATTTCTTTATTCAATATATAATCGTTTCCATTTAATTGAATACGGTACATACCTAAATTAGAATTCCCTATGCCTGGCTTATCGGCATCTTCTGTATATACTTGTGGAAGTGTTACAAAAGCACCCCCATCCATGGGCCAATGATGTATTAAGGGCAAATCGCTAATATTAATCTCTTCAAATAAAACTGGTTTTGAAATTGGATTTTTATTAGGAAGTGCATTGATAGCTGCCGGTAAAGCCGCCAAAGATTTTAATGGATTTTGAATAGCTGCTAAAGGATTAATTTTGATATCAATTAATTGCTTTACGGAAGGAAGTGTATCTCTAAAAATAAATTCACTTCTTTCTAGTGTACCAAAAATATTGGAAGCCGCACGAAACTTAGAACCCTTCACTTTTTCAAATAAAATAGCTGGGCCTTTTTGTTCAAAAATGTGCAAATGAATGGCAGCCATTTCTAAGTATGGGTCTACCTCTTCCTTGATACGCAAAAGCTGCCCGGTACGTTCCAGATCCAATAAACAAGCCTCCAAACTAGAATAAGCCATTCTCTTATATTTGAGATGCAAAAATAACTTAAATTCGCCTATGACTCGTTTAAGTGTGAACATTAATAAGATCGCCACTTTAAGAAATAGCCGTGGCGGGGATAATCCTAATTTAGTGCAGGTGGCAAGGGATTGTGAGCGTTTCGGGGCCGAAGGTATTACAGTGCACCCAAGACCCGATGAAAGGCATATTCGCTACCAAGATGTTTATGATTTAAGCAAAATTCTGACCACAGAGTTTAACATAGAAGGTAATCCCAAAGAAAGCAAATTTGTGGAATTGGTTTTAGCCAACAAACCGCATCAAGTAACCTTAGTTCCAGACACCTTGGGGCAATTAACCAGCGACCATGGTTGGGATACCGTTAAGGAACAATCTTATTTAAAAGAAATCATTGGAGTATTTAAAAAAGTAGGCATACGCGTATCTATTTTTGTTGATCCCAATGAAAAAATGATTGAGGCCGCTGCCACCACTGGAACCGACAGTATAGAATTATACACTGAAATGTATGCTAAGCAGTTTGCAGCTGGAAATAAAGAAAAAGCTATTGAGCCTTATATAAGTGCAGCAGCCCTTGCAAAAAAATTAGGACTTGGGGTTAACGCAGGACATGATTTAGATAGATTCAACTTACCTTATTTAATACAATCTATTCCAAGTATTGATGAAGTAAGTATTGGACATGCCTTAATTAGCGATGCTCTTTATTTAGGTTTAGAAAACACCATTCAATTATATAAAAGAGCGCTTTCAATTCATTCATAGTAATCATTCATAGTTATCATTCATAAACACATTCTTGTAAATAATTAATCTATTTCTAAAAATCGTCCCATGAAAAAATATATTTATTTATTTTTCACCACAGTCCTTTTCTTTTTAGCATCTAATAAAATATTAGTGGCTCAAGAAAAATTTGGACCCACCCCTACTAAGCAACAATTGGCTTGGCATGAAAAAGAATTTTATTTATTTATGCATTTTGGCCCCAATACATTTACCAATTTAGAATGGGGAAAAGGAAGTGAAGATCCGAATGTGTTTAATCCTACTCAAATAGACTGTAACCAGTGGGCTCGCATTGCCAAAGCATCAGGTGCTAAAGGCATTATTATTACCGCTAAACACCACGATGGCTTTTGTTTATGGCCAAGTAAGTTTAGTAAGCATACAGTGAGAGAATCTAAGTGGATGAATGGAAAAGGAGATGTCATTAAAATGTTATCTGAAGCTTGTAAGAAAGCGGGCATTGAAATGGGCGTATATATTTCACCATGGGATAGAAACCACCCACAATATGGTACAGCAGCGTATAACGATATCTATATTCAAACCATGAAGGAACTATTAACGGGATATGGCAATTTTACAGAGCTATGGTGGGATGGCGCGAATGGAGAAGGCCCTAATGGTAAAAAGCAAGTCTATGATTTTACAAGGTTCAAAGATTCTGCAATGTCTTACCAACCCAATATTGTTATCTTCAGCGATATTGGACCGCATATTCGTTGGGTAGGTAATGAGAACGGATTAATTAATGAGACCAATTGGAACTTATTAGATACTGCAGGTTTTAAAAGAGGCGAAGGTGCTCCTCCTAACGACACCTTGAATAGAGGAAACTTTAATGGAAAGAATTGGATTGGTGCTGAAGCAGATGTTTCTATTCGCAAGGGATGGTTTTATCATGCAGAAGAAGACAGTACCGTAAAATCGGGTAAGACCTTATTTAATTTGTATTTAAATTCAGTAGGGCATGGTGGCAATATGATATTAAATGTACCTCCTAATAGAAAAGGTTTAATTGCCCCTGAAGACTCTGCCACTTTAATGGATTTTAGAAAAGTAAGAGAGACTGCTTTTAAAAATAACTTATTTAAAAACGCTACTGCCAAGAATTATAAAAATGAAATAGATATTTCTGTAGGGATGCCCGTTACCATTAATTCTATTCAATTGCAAGAGCAAATTAAATTTGGACAAAGAGTAATACGCTTTGAAATATATGCAGGAGATAAAGAGCAGGACTTGAAAAAAATTGCATCGAGTACAACCATTGGTAGAAAGAAAATTATTCAATTTCCTTCTGTCACTGCCAAATACTTCAAAGTGAAAATTACAGAAACAAAAGCGAGCCCGGTGATGGGCGCTGTGACGGGGTATTTAATAGGTAATTAAAGAAGCTAGAATAAGGAAGTTGAAAAAATATTATATAAAAATCGCAGTTTAATTTAACTTGCATCAAAATTCAATTATGTCTACACCTGCACAAGTTGGTATAATAATGGGAAGTGATAGTGATTTACCTATCATGCAGGCAGCTGCTGATACTTTAAAAACTTTCAATATTCCTTTTGAACTAACAGTGGTATCTGCACATCGCACACCCGATAGAATGGTGGAATATGCAAAAACAGCACGTAAAAGAGGCTTACAAGTAATTATAGCAGGTGCTGGTGGCGCTGCTCAT
>CAINEG010000197.1 GCA_903847655.1 uncultured Bacteroidota bacterium | reverse complement strand
CTTTAAATAATGAGTCTTTAATTAGTGAGCAGTATGTAGGCATTCGTCCTGCACCTGGTTATCCTGCTTGTCCTGATCATACAGAAAAGTCTACCTTGTTTAATTTATTAGACGCTGAAAAAAATACAGGCATTAGCTTAACAGAAAGTTTAGCCATGTATCCAGCTTCCAGTGTTTGTGGTTGGTATTTTGCAAATCCACAAAGTCAATATTTTGGATTAGGTAAAATTAGTCAGGACCAAGTATTAGATTATACCAAAAGAAAGGATAAGCCTTTAGAGTATATCACTAGATGGTTGCAGCCAGTGATTGACTAAGCTTATACTTTTCCCTTATATTTTTTCAAATAACCACCATAAACGTTTGCGTGGTTTCACTTTGTAATTCTTGTTTACGTACTTACTAATGTGATCCATCGCCTCGTCCACGCTATCGGTGAATAACATAAATTTTTTATCTCCCTCGGCAATAGTACCGGCTGCAATCATGTGATCCATCCAATGATGAAAAGGTTCATAGTATTCTTTGCCCATGACTACAATAGGAAAATCGTTGATGACCTTGGTTTGTGCTAAGGTTAAGGTTTCAAAAAATTCATCCTGCGTACCAAAACCACCTGGCATAATAATAAATGCATAGGAATATTTCACCAATAATACTTTTCTAATAAAGAAGTAGCTAAATGTAATGGAGGTTTGTGTGTAGGGATTGGGCGCTTGCTCAAATGGCAATTTAATATTACAACCAACAGAAGCACCTCCATTTTCAAAAGCGCCTCTATTGGCCGCTTCCATAATACCTGGGCCCCCTCCTGTCATAGTAGTAAATCCTAGTTCGGCAATTTTTTTTCCTATTTCTCTAGCCATTTTATAGTAAACATGATTTTCATCAAATCTTGCAGAACCAAAAACGGTGACACTAGGGCCCACAAAATGTAGGGTTCTAAACCCTTTAATAAATTGTATGCAAATTTGAAGGGCAAATAAAAATTCATTCACCCTGGGCTTGGGCCCCTCTAAGTCATACTGCTTAGTGGCAGGTATGATTCTTTGTTTAAATTCGGAAGGCATCAGCAAAAATTGATGAATGAAATTGAATTCATTGAAGTTAGAATAAATTATTAAGTCGAGTACATTAAATTGGTTAAATTTGAAGGGCCTATTAATAAGCACTATGAAACCCATTATTGTTTTTTTTACTGTTGTTTTATTTCAAGTTTTTGGGTTAACGGCTTATGGCCAAAACAAAGTAGTGTTGGAGCAAATTCAAACCTATTCCACCATTAACCCAGCAGCCAGTTATTGGCATCTCCCAGCGGATATTCAACCCATACTAGAAGCTTTTGATTCAGGCTTGTTTGCTTCTTTACAAATGCAAAGAGAAACAAGTATTACCCCAATGATTAAAGAATTAAAAAAACAAAATCAATTGGGAAAAATAGTAGTCGATTGGACAAGAAGCAGGGAATACCCTTTTCATGCTTATTTAGAATTGTATGAATTGAACCCTGAACTTATTTATAGAAACAAATGGATCAACTTGCCCCAAACTAAGCGAGACAGCATTCATTCCATTTGGTACATTGCATGTAATATTTACAATCAAAAGCAAGAAAAAGTATTTGGTAAGACTATGCTTATTGGCATCTTACCCATTCATTCTTTAGGGATGGGTTATGAAATTTCAACTACCGGAAGTTTACCCAGCAATCTATACCAAGGCATCGCCAAGGCCATTGGCTATATCTCTCCAAAAATGGACAATATGGAATACATGGAGGCAAAAATGCCGACTGCCTATGCGACCGATGATTTTTGGATGCCTTTGATCCATAACCGTCCAAGAATTTTATTTGATACTGCCAAACAGTTCATGTCTTACATCAACAATGGATTTACCCATTTATTGAGAATACCCGAAGCGGTCTTAAAAAATATAAATCTAAAAGACCGGTCGCCCAATAATCCATTTAAAGACATAAGTGAAATTATTCGAAAATCTAGGGCAGGCATCAATTACAAAGAATATTACCAAGTACTTCAACCACTAAGAGATGTACATGAGGATATTGATTATACCCTTGAAGCATACATAGAATTCAACAATGAAATAGTCAATGATGAGCATGGAAAAAAATATGGCATAGAATTTTTAAAAGATAGCATCCATAAAATATACCAAGACAAAAATGAAATTGGAGGCTTTGTAGTTAAAGAAAATGTTTTAGAACTAAGCAAATATTTTTACCCCGATAGAGTTTACAATGGCTATGATTCCACTAAGGCATTTGCCTTGGGTACTTTTTATGCCAAACAATTAATTCTGCAAGCCAGCGTGATTGAAGGAAAGGTATTGGGGCATAATTTTTCGATAAAAATAAACCTTGAAACCAATTTAAAAACCATCAGCTTAGACAATAAAATAATCATGGTCGTGCATGGAGACAAAAAACCAAGTCAAATGGTTTTAGTTGAAAATAATACTCCAGCTCACTTGATGAATTTACTGTTGCTTATCGCCTATAGTGAAATTTTTCAAAGTCCTAGTTAAGTAAAAAAATATGCGCATCGTAAGTTATAACTTAAATGGAATTAGAGCAGCCATCAAAAAAGGCTTGATTGAATGGTTGACCGAATATCCTGTGGATGTTTTTTGTGTACAAGAAACCAAGGCGACACAAGACGATATCGATCTTTCTTTATTTACCGCTTTAGGTTACCATGTCTCTTGGTTTTCAGCCCAAAAAAAAGGCTATAGCGGGGTAGCCACATTTAGTAAAATAAAGCCCGACCTTATAGCAACTGGCAATGGTTTTGAAATGAGCGATGCCGAAGGCAGGGTGCTTAGAGTGGATATAGGAGACCTCACTATTGTGAATGCCTATTTCCCCTCAGGAAGCAGTGGCGATGAAAGACAGGCCTATAAATACCAGTGGTTAATAGAATTTGAAAGCTATTTAAAAAAACTTCAAAAGAAACGCTCCAAAATCATTCTTGCAGGGGACTATAATATTGCACACCATGAAATAGATATTCATGATCCCAAAGGCAATAAAAAATCTTCTGGTTTTTTACCCGAAGAAAGAGCATGGATGGATCAGTTTTTAAACAATGGATGGGTAGATAGTTATAGAAAAATAAATCCTACTACCACAGGTGGATATTCCTGGTGGACCCAAAGATTTCCTAGTGTTAGATTGCAAAATAAAGGATGGCGAATCGATTATCTTTGCGCCACAGAAGCCCTAGCGAGTTCGATTAAAGCCGCCACTATACTGCCGATGGTAAAACATAGCGACCACTGCCCTATTGTTGTAGAATTAAAATAAAATATAAAATTATTGTGCATGAAAGTTTATAATATTAGTTTCCAAATTGATCCTGCTTTAGAATTTCAATGGTTGGAATGGATGAAAAATAATTTTATTCCCTTGTTAATGTCCAATCAAAGTTTTACAGAAAATAAATTTTATCAAATTAAGGTGAATGCCGACCAATCGCCTACTTATACTTTACAACTTTACTGTGACAATATGGAGCTATGGCAGGCCTATCAAGAATTACAGGCTACTGACCATTTAAAGGAAGTACAGCATACCTGGGGTGAAAAATGCTACTATTTTTGCACCGAAATGCAAATTGTGAATTGAATGTGGATAGATTAAATAGCCGAAACTCAAGGCAGGCCTATATTTCAGCCGATTATCAATGAAACTCAATAGCAGCAAGGCTTTTATTCATTTTTCATTGAATAGCTCAAACTAACGAATTCCGTGTTTTTGCATGAAAACCTTACCATTTAAGGGTTTCAAGGGAAAAATAAAAATGAATTTTTAAAAAAAATATTTTTTCAATTGATAAAAGCTGATAAATTTGTTACATCGTTTTAAACTTATAAAAAACACATCTATGAACAAAGCAGAATTGATCGCTCACATTGCTGACAATGCAGAGATCGCAAAAACACAAGCAAATGCAGCTGTTGATGCATTTATCGAAGCAGTTACAAAAGCCTTGAAAAAAGGGGATAAAGTAACTTTAGTAGGATTTGGTACTTTTTCAGTTTCTAAGCGTGCTGCACGTGTAGGCCGCAACCCACAAACTGGAGCTGCGATCAAAATCAAAGCTAAAAAAGTTGCTAAATTTAAAGCTGGTAAAGAATTGAGCGGCAAATTGTAGTTTTTGCGCTAAAAACAGCTTAATACTAAGATTTTGAAATAAAACCCTCGTATGTGCGAGGGTTTTTTTATTTTTGCAGTTCATTCACCAATTAACAAAAAATAAGATCATGGGAAGAGGAGATAAAAAAACAGCTAAGGGAAAAAGATTTTTAGGTTCTTTTGGCAAAAGCAGACCACATAAAGTGGCTAGCAAAGGCGCTAAAGCAGCTGCTGCAAAAGCGACTGCACCTAAAGTGGCTGCCCCTAAGGCTGCTGCTGCAAAAACTGAAAAAGCAACAAAAGCGAAAGCTTAACACTTTGTAATAAAGGCCCCAAAGGGGTTTTTTGATTCAACTTAAAGTATTTATGAAACGCATTACGTTTTTAATACTCTCTCAATTATTGGTAGCAAGTGCTATGGCACAATGCTCTATTTGTACCAAAACTGCAGCTCAAATTGGGCAGGAAGCGGGAAAGGGGTTCAATGCGGGTATACTATACCTAGCAGCTATGCCTTTTGCTATTGCTGGCTATGTCGCCATTAAATGGTGGAAACAAGAAAAAGAGTAAGCAATTTGCTGGGACTCAATAAAACTGTTGTGCAAATTTAAAAATATTAAAATTTGCCTCTCTACATGCCATGTCTAATTTAATTTTCACTTGCGCCAAATCTACTTGATTCATTTTTTGCGCTACCACCAATTGCATTACTTTAGTCAATAACATTTCTTTTTTGTTCTCTCCTATCATCATACCCTGGTGGTGTGCTTCTATGGCCTGGGCTAATTCAAGTAAGCCTTCTTTTTCTGTAGCAATAGTTTCAATAACTTGTGGCACATTGGCCTGGGTATTTTCTACAATCATTTGTTTTAAGTGGTGCACAAATGTTGTTGCATTGGGTCGGTCGCATTTATTGACCACGAAAATATTGGCAATCTCCATCAATCCCGACTTCATCATTTGCACTTCATCCCCAGCTTCTGGTACCAATACCACAATGGTGGTATCGGCCAGGGAAGCCACTTCCACTTCCGATTGTCCAACACCCACTGTTTCTATAAGGATGTAATCAAAGCCAACTGATTGCATTAAAGTAGTCAAAGAAAGCATGGCACTATTGACGCCACCCAAATGTCCTCTAGCAGCCAAGGATCTGATATATACATTGGGATGCAAATACCAATCCTTCATGCGAATACGATCCCCCAAAATAGCCCCTTGATGAAAGGGTGAAGAGGGATCCACCGACAATACAGCCAGTTTTTTATCTTGTTGGATCCAATGCGCTATAAGCGCGTTGATGAGTGTGCTTTTACCCGCACCAGGAGGTCCAGTAATGCCAATGATGGGTATAGTTTTAGGCGCTAAACTTTGTAAAAATATTTCAGCCCCTTCAGTTCTATTCTCAATCTCAGACACTGCTTTTGCCAACAAAAGAAAATTTCCTTTTGTCACTCCTGCTATGATTTCTGCTACGCTTTTCATAAAGGATAAAATTAGGATCTAATAATTTTATAATTTTTAAAATCAAAAGGTCGAATCCCCGTTAATTTTTCAAAATAATACAAGACTTTATTTTTAAAAGAAAATTTCTTTTTTGAAACATCTAAATCAATGGCCCAATTTTTTCTTTGAATTCGATCCAACATAACATTAGGATGCGTGCCTGTAAATTTTTCTAAGGAATCAAAACCTGAGAAGTCATAATAATCAGGACTAGATATGATTTTTTCCATTTGCTGGTCATCATGCCAATACACACTACTTTCTTTTTGTTTTTTGCGCATTTGTTCAGGGCTTTTCACCCAACCATAATGATACACACTTGCATCAATCAATGCAACAGGCAATTTAGTTCTGCCAATTCTAAAACCTTGCGCATCCCTATAGGCCGTGATGGCTTTATTATTTCTAATGATTCTAATTTCATGTGCATACCACTTTCTACTATCTCCCACATAATCATAAGTGCCATAAAAATGTTTATACTTAAATAAAAGTCCTTGCACTTCTGAATCAAATGCATATTGTTCACAGGCAGCCCGAATGGCAGGATGATACTTTTCATGAATCACTTCGTCCCCCTGTATATAAAAACCCCAAGTAGATGCATCGCTTATCAAACGAAAAGCTTTATTAGTTTCATCTGCCAAAACAGCACCCCCTTTTCTTAGGTTTTTATCCCAAACCGAATGATGAATTTTTATTTTTGGATCTCCAATAGATTCAATTAATGCGATGGTCTCATCGGTAGAATCGCCTATTAAAACAATCATCTCATCCACCACAGGCAAAATCGATCGAATGGCTTCCACAATGGGAAAGTCGTTGACTACTGCATTTTTAATGATGGTGAACCCGGCAATTTTCATGTCCATTTATTTTCTACATCAAATAACCGAAATCTTTCGCAACTTGCCTATTGTTTTAAGCAAACTTTGCCCCAAAGAGATTATTTTTGGACCACAAGTAAGTATATGTCTACCACCATTTGTTTTGATTTTGGAAATACAAGATTAAAGGCTGCCATCTTTAAGGATAAAGCCTTGGAATCCATACATGAATTTGAGACAGGT
>CAINEG010000196.1 GCA_903847655.1 uncultured Bacteroidota bacterium | reverse complement strand
TTGGCGTCATCATGGGAACAGGTTGCGGTGGCGGAATTGTATTTGATGGAAAAATTAGACAGGGCCCACAAAATATTGCAGGGGAATGGGGTCATATGGTCATTGACCCACAAGGCGATCCTTGTTATTGCGGTGCAAATGGATGTGTAGAAAGTTTTATTTCAGGCGGTGGTTTAGAAAAAACCATTAAAAATAAAACAGGTCACATCATCTCAGCTGTTGATTTTTTTAACACGCCATTAAAAGACGAGTCTCTAAAAAATATTAAGCAAGATTTTTATGCGCGCTTTGGTCAAGCCTTGGCTAATCTTATTAATATCTTAGATCCTGATATTGTTGTTTTGGGCGGCGGACTCTCCAATGAAGAAAGTTTATACAAAGAGGGTGTTGATGAGGTTTATGCGCGTATATTTAATGATGTGCCATCAACGCCAATTGTTAAAAACAAACTAGGCGATTCAGCGGGTGTGATTGGGGCGGCTTTAATAGGTCGAGGACTTACCCAGTAATCGTTTTTTCTTTTTCAAGCCTATAAATACAATCTGACAAATGATTTTCAAGTAATCCATTAATTTTTACGGTATCTATTTTACAGAACTTACATTGGTAGGCATGTAATGCATCGCCTTGATGCTCTTGCGGATAATCGATATAGAATATTTCTCGTTTCATAATATTTAAGTATTTTACTTTAAATCACATATTTAAATGAAAGCATCTTTGCTTTTTGTTAAAGTAGAGTCACTCAAATAAAAGACAAAGCAATCATGATTAAAAACTCTACCTGGCACATTCTTTTTGCAAGCCTTATCGGAACAACGATTGAATTCTTTGATTTTTATATTTATGCGAACGCGGCCGTTCTGGTTTTTCCTACCTTATTTTTTCCAGCCTCAAATCCAACGACAGTCATGTTGCAATCACTCGCTACTTTTGCAGTTGCTTTCTTCGCAAGGCCTATAGGATCAGCATTTTTTGGTCATTTTGGCGATCGTGTTGGAAGAAAAGCAACTTTAGTGGCGGCTCTATTAACAATGGGAATATCTACTGTCATCATAGGTTTTATACCCACGTATGAAAATATTGGCCTTATAGCGCCTCTTCTTTTAATTCTATGTCGATTCGGCCAAGGCTTTGGCTTAGGAGGTGAATGGGGAGGTGCTATATTGCTTGCCGTTGAAAATGCCCCACCACATCAAAGAGCTTGGTATGGCATGTTTCCTCAATTGGGTGCGCCCATTGGCTTGCTGCTCTCGGGTGGCATATTTCTTATTCTGAGTGACTCGCTCACCAATGAACAGTTTTTTAATTTTGGCTGGCGAATTCCTTTCATTGCAAGCTCTCTTCTTATTCTCGTGGGTTTATATGTGAGACTTACGATTCAGGAAACACCAGTATTCTTAGCCTCAGCAAAAAAGATAAAGCATACACATTTACCTTTCATAACTATCTTAAAAGAGCATTCTCGCGAACTTGTCTTGGGTACTTTAATTGCAGTGGCTACTTTTGTTCTATTTTATTTAACCACGGTATTTACTTTGGGATGGGCGACGAGTGAATTGGGATTAACAAGAAGAAGCTTC
>CAINEG010000195.1 GCA_903847655.1 uncultured Bacteroidota bacterium | reverse complement strand
TCTTAAAATTGTTTCCACTTCAATAGCAGTCACCATACCACTACCTGTGAAAGGACGGCAAAAATAGGGTTTTTTTTCATTTTTTAAGCTAAATCTGTATGTTTTGCCTCAATTTTTTGTCCAAAAAACAAACTGGCCTGCTTTTCAAAGCTTAGAGGCTCATCTGTTGTAAAAAAGGACAAATGCCCATTTTTACTGCATTTTTGCGCCATTTCTGGATGTGCTACTAAGTATTTTGCCAAACTTTCCGCCACAATTGCACCCTGTTCCACCAGTTTCACCCCAGGGGGCAAAAAGGACCTTATTTTAGCTTCCAATAAAGGATAATGAGTGCAAGCAAGCAAAATAGCATCAATCTCGGTAGACTGCTTAAAAAGGGCATCCAGGTACTGTTGGACAAAATAGTCTGCGCCAGGATGATCGTATTCTCCATTTTCAATCAAGGGCACCCACATTGGGCAGGCTTGTTGGTATACTTTAAGCGCAGGAAAAAACTTAGACAATTCTATGGCATAGCTATCGCTTTGGATAGTGCCTTGGGTACCCATGATACCCACTTTTTGAGTCTTGGAAAAATTTCCTAATACTTCAGCACTAGGTCTAATTACACCTAATACCCTTTTCCCTGGAGCCAATTGAGGTAAGTCAAGTTGTTGAATGTTTCTAAGCGCTTTGGCCGATGCCGTATTGCAGGCCAAGACCACCAATTCACAACCTTGTGCAAAAAACCAATTGACTGCTTCTAAAGTATATTGATAGACTGTATCAAAAGATCTTGTGCCATAGGGGGCACGGGCATTGTCCCCTAAATAAATATAATCGTAAGTAGGCAATTGTTTTTTCAACTCTTTCAATATGGTCAACCCTCCATATCCACTATCAAAAACACCAATGGGTGCTGGCATAAAATAAATTTAACTTTCTTCTGTAAAACTAAGAACCTCGTTGCATAACAACGAGGTTCTTCCTATAAATATTTAAAAAAAGATTATCCTTTTTTAGCTGGTGCCGCTTTAGCAGCAGCAGGGACAGGCATAGTTGCACCGCCAGTAGCTGCTTTGAAAGCGTCTACTACTTCTTTAGGCAAATTCAATTTCAACTTCATGGCCACTCTGATGGTTAAGTTATCGGCAATGGATGGTTGCGCATAAGGAGACAATGATTCTGCTTTCAATACTAAACTGTATTTATTTTCTGCAACTACTTCGCTTAAAGCAGCAGCTACTTTTTGTCTGTAAGGCAGCAATAGTCCTTCTTCTTTTTGTTGCATTGCTTGTTGTTGGTATTGTTGCCAGTTAATCAATTTGTATTTTAATTTATTCAAATCGGTAGTGGCCATTTCAAGTGCTTTTGGTCTTTTAGACAAATCAGCAGAATCTTTTTTGTAAATGCTGTCTTTCACTTGATAGTCTTTCAATGTGTAGTTGTACTCGTCTTGTAAAGTATCTTGTGCATAAGATCTAAGTACACTATCCAATTTTTCTTGAATTCCAGGGAACAAAGAAATAACACTTTGATCATCAAAATAACCAATTTTAATTTGCGCAGAAGCGGTGTTGGTCAATGTTACTGCTACTAGTAAGATGGCAGCAATTAGGAAACCTTTTTTCATAACTTGTTTTTTTATTTTTACTATTTCTATTTTATAATAGTTAATTGTTGATCCCCAATTCTTTTAAAACGTCGTCGCTTTTATCCAGTTTCGGGTCTGCAAATATAATGGTAATTCCTTCACTTTTATCCAAAATGAAGTCATAAGCGCGGGCTGTGGCCATTTTTTGGACTGCATTATAGACCTTGTCTTGGATGGGTTTGACCAATTTTTGCCTTTCCTTAAACAAATCTCCCTCATAACCAAAACGCTTTTTTTGCAAGTCTCTGAGCTCTTTTTCTTTTGCAAAAAGTTCATCCTCACGCTTTTTTCTCAAATCTTCAGAAAGCATAAACTGCTCCCCTTCGTAGTTTTTATACATTTTATCAAGCACCATTTGCTTGTCATCAATTTCTTGTTGCCACTGATCGCCCAATACCTTTAATTTTTTATCTGCCTCTTTGTATTCAGGTATTTTGTCCAAGATATATTTAGTATTGATGACTGCATATTTACTTTGGGCATCTGCCCCCACAAAGCCCACCAATGCTAAAACAAGAATTAATAAATGTTTTTTAAATTTCATATACTTATTTTTAAAATGAACAGTGCTAATTTATTCTGGTTCGAAGCCCAACATAAAGGTAAACCTTCCTGCGTCTTTTAAGCTATTGGTGGCATTCAATCTATCCAAACCAATACCATAATCAAAGCCCAATAAACCAAACATAGGTAAGTAAAAACGCATGCCAACACCCACAGAGCGTCTAAGGTTGAATGGATTAAATTCTTTCATACTGTACCAACCATTGGCTGCTTCAAAAAAGCCCAAGGCATAAATGGTACTACTTGCAGCCAAGCTCAATGGATACCTAATTTCCATCGCATACTTATTAAAGATGGTAAATTTTTGTCTAGAAGATTGCTGATCAGGATTTACTTTAGGATTAGAACTCTCATACACAGGATAACCTCTTTGTGCAATGATATCGTAACCCAATAAAGCAAACTGATTGCTTAAACCAGCATCCCCTAATTGGAAACGTTCAAATGGGGAAACTTGTAAATCACTATTATACGCACCCAAGAAACCATATTTAGCAGCAAAACGTAATACAAATTGTTTGTTGTGGTCTTCCCCGCCTGGTTTACCCAATGGTACAAACCACTCTCCGTTAAATCTCCATTTATGGTATTCCAACAATTCAAATGCATTGGCTGCACTGTTCACATTGGGCAATACCAAAGAATAAGGTGGTGTCAATTGAGCACTTAATAAAAAAGTAGAGCCCGATCTTGGAAACAAAGGTTGGTCAACAGAAGTTCTTTGTAAGGCTATTCTAAAGTTGACATTGTTTACAGCACCATTGCTGAAATTGGGCAAATTGTAGGGGTCAATCGCATAATTGCTTAAAAAATAACGGGTATAATTTAAGCCCATGCTTAAAGAAAAGTAATCATCTGGCCAGCCCAATTGCCTTCCAAAAGATACGGTACCCCCCGTAGTTGAAATGTACCTAGTATCTGCGGTGCTCAAATTGTACATACCAGTTAATGGATCAATGGTTTGTCCATATTTTGTATTGTATACACTTACAGTCAATGTATTTCTTTTAATAGCTCCAAACCAAGGTTCAGTAAAGGTGAAATTATAGGACCTAAATGCTTTACCATTACTTTGCGCTCGTATACTTAATTTTTGACCATCTCCCATAGGCAATGGATCCCAAGCAGTTTTCTTAAATATATTTTTTGAAGAGAAGTTATTAAAAGTAACGCCAATGGTTCCTGTTAATCCAATATAGCCTCCCCATCCCGCACTCAATTCCAATTGATCGCTCGACTTTTCTTCCACACCATAATTGATATCTACTGTACCATCTTCTGGATTAGGCACAGGATCAATTTTAATTTTTTCTTGATCAAAGAAATTCAATTGTGCAATTTCACGTTGTGAACGTATTAATAAACTACGGCTAAATTTGTCTCCAGGAATGGTTCGAATCTCACGACGAATTACAAAATCTTTTGTTTTTTCATTGCCCGCAATTCTAATGGTTTTGATCGTGGCTTGAGGCCCTTCTATCATTCTAATTTCAAAATCGATGGTGTCATTGTATACCGCTGTTTCGATAGGATCTACTCTAAAAAATAAATAACCATCATCTTGATACAAGCCACTGATATCGCCTCCTTCAGCTGTTTGAATTTTCCCTAATTTGGTATACAACACTTCGCGGTTGTAGATATCTCCTCTTTTAATATTTAAAATAGAGAACAATAAAGAATCTGGATACTTGGTATTTCCTCTCCAACTAATACCCCCAAAGAAGTACCTACGGCCTTCTTTAACCTGCATGTCAATATTCAAATTTCCTGCAGCATTGTGGTAGACCGTGTCTTTTTCAATGACAGCATCTCTATAACCTAAGGAGTTGTAATAATTTAATAAGTTGTCTTTGCTTTCGTCGTATTTTTTTACATCAAACTTTGCAGAAGAAAAACTAATTCTTGCGTAAGGGTTTAATATTTTTTTAGTCTTGGTAAAAGTCAAAAATCCTTTTTCTTTTAAATATTGTTCAAAAGTATAAGGAGATGTTTTTACAATCACTGGTTTGTCATTGATAGGGAATAAAGTCAATCTAGATTTCTCATGTACTTCCTTTAAACTCTTTTTCAATTTACCTTCTTCCACTTTATTGCCACCAAAATTAATATTGTTGATGCGCACTTTGGGCCCTTTGTCTACCACAAAATCTAATAATAAATTATTTTTTCTTGTAGCGTCTCTTCTTTCTTTGATGCTAACTTTAACGTCTTGAAATCCTTTTTCAGCATAATATTTTTTAATGCCTTCAACAGCAGTAATTTTCATGTTCTCTGTAATTACCCTATTGGGCGTTAAACCAGTTTTTCCAGACAAATCATCATGGTCCGATTTACGCACACCAATAAATGAAAATTTAGACAAACGTGGCCTTTCAATTACATCAATTTCTACATCAATTTCTTTGTCTTTTAAATCAGTCAGATAAATGCTTACATCACTGAAGTAATTTTGATCCATCAATTTGTGTATGGATTTAGCAAAGTTATCGCCCCCTGGCAAAATCACTTCATCCCCAATGTTTAAAGCAGACAAAGAAAGTAATAAGTTCTCATCAAAGAATTGATTTCCAACTACTTTAATGTTGCGAATTTTGTATTTAGTAGGTATTTTTTGAGTAAAAATTCCAAGCAGCTTTACATTAATTTGAGTAATAGAATCTTGAGCAGGCGCATCCTGTCCATAAGAAGTCAAAGAAATTAAAAGCGCTGATAGTGAACCTATTAATAATTGGCGAAAATTCTGCATCTGCTGTGGGACTACATTTATAATTTTAAAAGAGCTGCAAATTACTCGTAATAATTCAAAGTCTTTGTTAAAACCTTAAAATAAATATATTAAATATTATTTTAATTTGTATGGATTTGTTGACTGGTTTTGCCAAATCTACGCTCCCTAGATTGATAATCCAATAACGCTTCAATCAAATCCTTTTTACGAAAATTGGGCCAACGGGTGTTCGTAAAATACAATTCAGCATAGGCGAGTTGGTACAATAAAAAATTGCTAATTCTATACTCCCCACTGGTACGAATCATTAATTCAGGATCAGGAAATGCACTCGTAGTAAGGTTTTTAGACAAAACTGTCTCATTGATTTGATCTGCTTGAAGCTGGCCTGACTGCACTTGTAGGGCAATTTTCTTGGCCGCCTCTGCTAATTCCCAACGACTGCTGTAACTCAATGCGATGATGAGCTCTAATCCTGTATTTTGGGCGGTTTGCTGCATCCCTTCGGCCAATGCTTTTTGAGCGTCCGGAGGCAATAAACCCAGGTTTCCAATAAAGTGCAGTTTGATATTATTTTTATGTAAATCGGGTACTTCCTTTGCAATGGTATCTACAAAAAGGCTCATCAACCCATTCACCTCTATTTCGGGACGGTCCCAATTTTCAGTACTAAAAGCATATAAAGTGAGGTATTTAATGCCAATTTCAGTAGCCGCTTCCACCACTTTTCTTACACTTACTACTCCTTCATAGTGACCAAACAATCGATCTTGACCCTGTTCTTGGGCCCACCTGCCATTACCATCCATAATGATAGCGACATGTTTAGGTAGTTTATGTAGATCCAAATTTTCCATGGGGTGAAATTAAGAAAATAACTAGTTTATTTACGTTTAAATAAACTTAAAAATCCTTTTTGGGCACTTGTTTTGTCATCAGGTTCATCTATACCGAAAATGGTTTTTTTCTTTTCATTGTATTGCTTGTCTGGGCCATATGTTTTTTTAATATTGTAGGATAGACCAAATTTCAAACTAAAATATTGGTCTCTACCAGAAGCACTAGGTTGCAATCCATTTTGTAATTCATTATCACCAAAATAATCAATTTGATCCGAATTGGTAAAACGATAACTAGCTTCTCCAAAAACATTAATTGGCCCAATGACATTGTATTTCAATCCTAAGTTGATGGGATAAGTAATTGTTCTAATAGTTTTTGCTTCTAAGAATTCTGCAGGCATTGGAATATTATTAGCTAAATAACCACTAATAGATTTCCAAGCACCCACACCAAAACTTAAATAGGGAGAAAAGCGATAATCATTATACCCATCAATGAATTTTAAAAAGTATAATTCCATCATTACACTTGCATCATGGGACACTCTTTCAAAACTCAAACCCCTATTAATAGCATACGCATTGGTAGATAAATTGTCATTGGCTTGCAGTGTAATTTTTTCATAATTTAGCCTAAAGCCAATGTAATCGTTCACTAATTTTTTATAAAATGCACCATAAGTTGGTTGGGGGTTGTACACTCCTGGAGCAATGTCTCCCCTAAAACTGGATACGCCTTGAAATACACCAATCTCCCCTCTGTTTTCTACCAATTGTACATATTGTGCGTTGGCCCTACTAGTCAATAGGCAGGTAAAAAATAAATAGATTGTTAATCTGCGCATGCACTAATTTCTTTTGTCCAAACCCCAAGTTAATTTTGTTCTGAGTGTAGTTAAATAACTATTCTCATTGAGTCTTATGAAATGAACCATAAAATTTTCTTTCTTGATGGCCAATTGAATATCGATGGGCACGATTTCTTTTCTAGCATCCATCGCGCAAATCAATTCTTCGGTTCTTCCTTCCACTTCAAAAGAAATGACAGAAGAATCGGGAACCACAATAGACCTAACATTTAAATTGTGCGGCGCTACAGGGGTGATGACAAAACTAGCAGAATCAGGAAAAAGTATGGGGCCATTACAACTCATATTGTACCCAGTAGAACCAGTAGGCGTAGCTACTATAATTCCATCTGCCCAATAAGAATTTAAAAATTCACCATTTAAATAAGTGTGAATTTTAATCATGGGTGAAGTGTCTCTTTTATGAATTGCAAATTCATTCAAAGCATAAGGGGCTGTTTCAAAAATATTAGCGTTGGCATCTAAATGCAGTAGCGATCTTTTTTCAATCACATAAGAACCATTGACCAAGGCTTCCACCATGATACTTAGCTCATCTTTAGAAATGGTCGCTAAAAATCCAAGCCTGCCATAATTGATGCCTAAGATTGGGATATTGGTCGATCCTACAATGGTCACGGCATCTAAAACAGTTCCATCACCCCCTACGCTAATTAAACAATCTACTTGACCGTTTAAATCAGCCATAGAAGTAAAAGGAATTAATGCATTTTTGCCTTTGGCCTCCTTTAAATTAAATTTTGTGAGTAGATCGGCAAAGACATAGATGGTCGTGTCATAACGGTTCAATTCGAACAACAAAGCATTTAAAGATTGTTGTTGGTCTAAATCTACCCCTCTACTATATATCGCAACTTTCATGTAATAAATTAAAAATTTAAGCCTGCATGCAAATATAACCCTTTGTCTCCAAGCTGATTCAAGCTGTAATCAATTTTTAACACAAAATCATAGATACTTACGATGTCAAGGCCTAGTCCTGCTGTTCTTAAAAGGGTATTGGAAAGTTTGGTGTAATTGATGGGCCGATCTGCATACACATACCCTAAATTCGTAAACGCTTTAAACCAAAACTTATATTTAATTTCTGGCAATATTTTCTTAGCAATTAAATTTTTAAGGGCAAAGCCTCCAAGTGCATAGTGCCATTCGGCTTTCAATAAACTACCAGCATTGCCATCAATAACATAATATTCTAAGCCATTCATTTGTAAATTACCATACCCCATTAACCGCCCATCTGTATAATTGTGATTGGGTAATAATTTGATGATCGAATTAGACTCCAATAATACAAAGCTGTTTTTTGTTAGTGGACTGGCCCATACCTTTCTAAATTGAAAAGAACTTAAATCACTTCTATCTGAAAAACGATGGTAAGCAGCAATTTCTGTAGCAGCTCCATTGGTAGGATAAGCATTGTAATCAAATTTTACTTTGGTATAAGCAAAAGAAAAATCTATATAATTAAAGGACTTACTAAGACTAGGTAAAAATGCAGGTTGAATAAAAAATGCAGAATCTGAAATTTCATTTTGCCCTACTCCTATTTGAAAATTATGTCTTTCGTATAAATTGGGTCGATACAAAAAATTTATATTTGAACGAAAACCTTTTTGAATGACTGCCTCTGTTTTGTAAAATATTTGTTGATCAAAGTTCGTAGAAGTATTGATTTCTTTTTGGGTAAAGTATTGCATACCTAATCCAATCCTATATTGTAATTTTTTATCAAAATAAGGAAACTGATACCTCAGAATAGCTTGTTGGGTATATCCAGCAATCAGCCCTATGACTAAATTGTCATTGTTGCCTGTAAAATTACTCTCCCTTAAGTTTAATCCATAATTCACCCGGTCGAGGCTTCTATGTTCTTGATCCCACCACTGACTAAAATTTCTATCCACCCATCTAAAATAAGGGATAGGAAAAAAATACCATCTTTCCTTTAAAGTGATTTTAATACGATAAGAAAGGCTATCCGTAGTGCTTGAATTTACTTCTGCGTCAATAAACAAGGAAGTATTGATGAGTTGTTGTTGTGCTATTTTATTATAATAAGCTAATGAATCTTTGGCTATGAAGTCCCCAACACGAAAAGGCAACTCTCTTAAAACAATATAATCCTTGGTTTTTTTATTCCCCTCAATGTCAATAGCGGCAATCTTAATTTGCGCATACATGCATTCTGTAAAAAAGCAAAAAAGAATAACTAAAAAGAAAGCATGTTTATTTATTTTAAACATCTAAATAATTCATTAAATGATGGTAGTGGTCCTCTAGGTCATTGTTCAAAGGAGAATTGCCAAAATAATGAAGTACTTGATAATCGTATCTTTGAAAGGTAGCGATCACCGCTGCAGCTTCTTCTCTATTTAATTTTATAGTGATCACCATGGCCCCATTGGTTTCATCAAAATAAGAATTCAATTGAATAATTTGAGCATTGTTGGTTTCTACCAGGCGGCTCATTTCTGCCAAGGAATATTGATGAGGCAAAATGGACAATACAATAATGGCGCCAGGCTGATCCAATCCTAAAAATTGCGATAACTGATCATTCAGATTTTTTTGGGGAATCACTCCCACACATTCCTGCTGCTCATTAAGCACAGGCAATAAAGTCAATTGATGTTTGGAAAATAAATGCAAGGCAGTTAAAAAATGAGCGCTGCCATTGATACAAAAACGCGCAATTGGTTCTATTAGTTGTGCCATAGTCTGCTTGGACGCTAGGTCTAAAATGGCTTCCTTGTTGACTAGTCCAATATAATAGTCGTCTTTGACTACCGGCAAATGCTGTACTTCAAAGTCTTCCATACATTTTAAAACAAATGCTGCCGTATCTTCTAAACGAAGCATAGGATAACCTTGTATAGTAATGTCTTTGGCTAGCATTAAAAATTATTTTGGTAAGGCGTTCAGAAATTTTTCAAGTATTGAATTGAATTCGGCGGGCACTTCCATCATAGGTGCATGACCACATTTTTCAATAAAATGCAATTCACTATTTGAAATTAATTTCTTAAACTCTTCTGCAACAAAAGGGGGCGTAACAATGTCATTTTTACCCCAGATTAATAAAGTAGGTTGTTTGATTCCCTTTAACTCATCTCCTAAATTATTTCTGATGGCGCTTTTGGCCAAAGCAATAATTTTAATGACTTTAATTCTATTGCGTGTTATTTCGAAAACTTCATCTACCAATGCTGGCGTAGCCATCGCAGGATCATAAAATGTTTGGGCTGTTTTATTTTTGATGTATTCATAGTCGCCTCTTTTGGGGTAAGAGTCGCCCATGGCATTTTCAAATAAACCACTGCTTCCTGTTAATGTTAATGATTTTACTTTTTCAGGATTTTTCAATACATAGACCAAGGCCACATGGCCACCAAGCGAGTTGCCCAACAAATGAATATGATTGTAGCCTTTGTGCTCTATAAATTGAGTCACATGTTTGGCCAATCCAGAAACGCTGGTATGTAAAAGGTCTAAATCAAATAAGGGCAATAAAGGCACCACTACTTTATGGGTCGTTCTAAACTTTTCAATTAAATCAGAAAAATTACTTAAGGCGCCAAACAATCCATGAAAAAGCATAAGCGTCTCTCCTTCGCCCACTTCTAAATATTCAAATTTGTCGTCTTTTTTTATTTCGTATTCCATATTCTTTAGTTCTTTGCAACATTAGTTTACAAAAAATACAGGTACGGCAAGCCTACCCATTTGGATAAAGATACTTAATTCATGGTAAAAAGCTGCTAAGGAAGGGGGTGATTGCTTATTTCATTAAAACCTTAACAATTTAGTAATGTATTCTAAATCAATTAGTTCTAATCAAAAATTACAATTTAAAAGGATTGGAAAAAGTAGTTAAAGTAGTTTTTATAGACGGAAGCCAGATGGCCATTTTCTCCATGCAAAAAGGCCACCATTTTTGAAGACATGGATAAGTATAAGTGGCCTTCATTTCCGAGGCTTCTATCACCCCTAAAATTTGTAAAAAATAAACCACCGCACTTAAGATCGTAAAATATATAAAACCATATAGTAGGATACCCAAAAGTTTATTTAACCAACCTAATAGCAACCATTCAGCAGTTTGTTGCAAGAAGCTGGCCATCCATTTTAAAATTACCAAGACCAAAATAAGCACGATCAAAAAAGAAATAAAGGGCAACCAATGAGAAGCAATTTTGGTATGTTCCTTTAATTGACCAGCCACCCAGCCTGCGAACTGAAAGGCTAAAACCAAGCCTATAAATAATGAAAAAAAAGAAATCAATGCTCTTATAAAACCATTCTTATAGCCTTGTAAAATTGCAATGATGAATAGGGTGCCAGCAAAAATATCTAACCACATATATTATTGGCTTAATAATTCTTTAGCAATGGCGGATATAATTTTTCCATCTGCTTGCCCAGCCAATTGTTTGGTGGCCATACCCATTACTTTACCTAAATCCTGTGGGCCAGCTGCACCCACTTGTGTGATAATGGCTTGGACAGCTGCTTTCACGGCTTCTTCGCTCATTTGTGCTGGTAAGAATTTTTCAATCACGGCAATCTCTTCTTTTTCTTTCAACGCAAGGTCTGCTCTATTTTGTTGTTCAAATATGGTTAAAGAATCTTTACGCGACTTGACTAATTTTTGTAATAATTTCATTTCGGTATCTGCAGAAATTTCTCCGTTGGCACCTGGTTCAGTTTTGGCTTTGATAATTTCTGCTTTAATGGCCCTTAATCCACGAAGCAAGGCCTCGTCTTTATTTTTCATGGCGTCTTTTAACAAAGACATTACGTCCGTTTCTAAACTCATAATCGGTTATTTTGGATTTTGTGAAAGTTGACTTTCTCTAAATTTTTTATAAAATGTTTTGGCAAATTCTTTAAACTCATTGGATAAATTTTCATCTTGGGTGGCTCTTAAATAAGCATCACTCATACCCATTAAATTTTGATAAAAGAAATCTGCCATTTCATCGACCATCATTTCTTTGGTCCATAAGTCAATACGGAGCGCTGTTTTGTCTGTCGGGTCCCAAAAGGTAAGCATCATGGCACGCGCTTCCTGCGCTTCCGTGGCGGTACTGTCCGAAGCAGACCACTTAATATTTTGTGGGATCTTTTGATCGTCAAGACCTATTTGAACCTGAATAGTAGATTGATGCATGGTAAGAATTTGAAAAGCAAAAATACAATTTAATTAAATAAAAATAGCTAACTCTTCAGGTCGATAGGAATTTTGACAAAATGATTCAAATTCCTTTGTTCGGTCAATTCCAATAACCAGGTCTTGCCCATTTTTGCTCTGGCTTGTCGATACATTTCGTCTTTGTAATACATTTTAAAATGATTAGAAAGCGCCATTTTATCTGAAAATAAAAAAACCTCCCCTGCTTGTAGCCAAGAATCAGGCTGCGACTGTATTTGATTAAAGAGCAAAGGAATCTCATAATGAATAGCCCATTCAATGATACTTGTTTTATCATATTCAATAGCGTCAAATAAAATAGCATAGGATGCAGCCAGCCATTCAATTTTCAATGCTGTGATGATTTTAAAAACAATATCCTCCTTGTATTTATATCCCTTGATGATTTGATGGGCTTCTTCCAAAGCTGCTACACCATCTACCACCACCAACAAAGACATCGTGGTTTGTTGCCATTTCTTAAAAATAGAAAATTCTTTTAGGGTATCCACCAGCCTGTCTATAGGAAGAAAAATTAAAAAATAATTATTGCTTTGCGTGAGTAGCTCTCTTGTTTCAGACAAATCCACCCATTCTAATTTGGGCAATAAGGAAACAGGCAGCCAGGCTTCTTGAAATTTATTAGCAAAAGATGGATAAGCTTTTCTTAAACTATCTATAGACCAATCGTTGAGGCAAAAACTGGCCACTGCATTTTTTAGGTATTGTTTAAATAGTTTACGTTGCTTCCATTTTACCCACCAGGAGGAATGAGCAATGAATGTAGGATCTGTCAATGGTATAAAATAATGAGGAAACTGTTTACTTCCCTTCAATGCTGCACCAAAGTGAATGACGATGGCATTGGTCACTTCTCCAATCAATTTTTCGGCTAGTTGCTTTTTAATAATGGTGACATTGCCATAAGTGGTATATAAATCCTGATGCGTCAGTGGTATTTGATTGCCCACAATATAAAACTGTAAATGTGCCGAATGTGTGCCTACTTCAATGATATCCAACACCTTTTGATAAATAAGCTCAGAAGGATGATTGAAATTAGTTTCGGTTAAAATGAATAAGCGCATAGGCAAAACTACTGCATACTTAACAATTTATCCACCAATCATTTGCAAGAACAAGTTAATATTAAATGTCCCCTAACTTTGTCCTATGGCAAAACACTTGCATCAATTAGATTTATTTGGTTTGGAAACGGCAGCTTCCGTGACCATTAAAGCACCCAAAGAAAAATTGACTGTATACAAAGCCCCAGTAGAAGTGGCGCCAACAACCTTCAACGAAGACAGCCTGCCCACTGTATCAAGAGCGCCCATGTCTTTGAGCAAAAATAATCAATTGCATAAAAGAGGTAGAAAATCCTTTGCTTCCATGGATGCGGAAATAAATAGTTTACAAGTGCCAGCAGCGGAAGAACTAATAAAAAAATTGTACTACCCTATTGGAGAAGTGGCTGTTTGGTTTAATGTCAATACATCTCTGATCAGGTATTGGGAAAAAGAATTTAAACAATTGCAACCTAGAAAAACAAGAAAAGGAGATAGATTGTTTAGGGCGCAAGACATTGAATTTTTAAAACAAATTTATTATTTACTAAGGGAGAAAAAATATTCGATAGAAGGTGCCAAAAATTATTTAAAAAATAATAAAGAAAAAGCAGACAAAGACCTTTCTTTATTAAATAGTTTAAAGGACATAAAGACTTTCTTGGTTTCTTTAAAAGCCTCTTTATAAAAAAGCTTAGTCCTAAGCGCTAGGCTTTTTCTGCAAATACAATTTGATGGGTGCTGGCGTAGTTAATGGCTATTAAATTTAGCTTTTCTCTATACATCTGAAATTGTTCTATACTTATTTCCATGGATACAAAACATTCCGCGTGAATCACATGGAACTGTTTTCCCGATTCTGAAATAAATACAAATTGATTTAATACACTTGTTTCTTTTGAAATTTCCTCTCGTAAATATTTTGCAAAATTAGACAGCTTATCTGCAGAAGTGTTTACACTTAATTGCAAATCCATTTCAATTTTTCTTTCCGTTCTTAAGCTAATATTATCTACAATGGTGTCTACCATTTGTTTGTTAGGTACAGAGATATAAGTTTTATCCTGAGTACGAATGCGCGTACTACGTAATCCAATTTTTTCAATACTCCCTGTAAAATTATTTACTTTTACTAAATCGCCTACAGTAAAAGGTTTGTCAAAAAATATAATAAAAGAAGCAATAATGTTTTCAAGGCTTTCTCTCATAGACAATGCCACAGCGGCTCCTACGATACTTAAGCTGGTGACTAAATTGCCGATGTTTTCATTGAATACATAATGTAGTATCAATAAAAAACCAATAATATACAATATGACTTTAAAAAAATCTCTAAAAAATAAAATCAATTGATCATCCGTTTGATCCTTAGTTAATTTTGCTTTTTCTTCTAAAACAATAGAAACAAATTCAAGTGTACGCAAACAAACCCGAATAAACAATACAATAAAGAAAAACTTTACTGCTGACTCTATCACTTGTTGTAAGGTTAATTTAAACAAGTGAATATTCCAGCTTTCAGGAAAATGAAGTTCATACAAGGCTATAATGGCCACCAAATAAATCATAAATTGTTCAATAGGAACAATCAAGCGGTGCACATGTGTTTTTCTTAATTCAGAATGATTTTTTTTATCTACCCAGGTATAAATTAATCCAGCAACAAAACGTGAAATAAACCTTTTTACAATAAAAGTGACTAATATAATAACAGCAATGACAATATAGGTTTGAACTGAATTGTTAAAAAATTGTTGTTCTAGGTTCATAAAAATTAGTTTTAAATTGGAAAAAGGATTAGCCTTTCCATTCTATCAATTGCACTTGAGCTCCATCGTAAATGGCATAAGTATTTAATCTTAACCAATCCCCCAAATTAATGTAGCGAGCTCCACCATTGATAGGTAAATCAATTGCAAAATGTCTATGTCCAAAAATAAAATAGTCCGCTTTTATTTCTTTGGCTTTTTCTTTGGCATACACAATCAACCATTCTTTGTCTTCCCCTAAAAATACTTCATCTGCGCTGCCTGTTTTTGCTCTACTTTTTCCACTAAAATAATTGGCCAATCGAATACCCGCATCTGGATGCAACCAACGAAACAAGAATTGACAAATAGGATTGGTAAATATTTTTTTCAAAAATTTATAGCCATTATCGCCAGGTCCTAAGCCATCCCCATGCCCAATAAAAAATTCTTGGGCACCGATGGTAAAAATGGTAGGTTCAAAATATACGTTGGCATTTAATTCTTTGCTTAAATAATCATTCATCCATAAATCATGGTTTCCCGTAAATATATGAAGCGCAATGCCCGCATCTGAAATTTGGGCCAAACAACCTAAAATGCGCACAAACCCTTTGGGGACCACTGTTTTGTATTCAAACCAGAAGTCAAAAAGGTCTCCTACAATAAAAATAGCAGCTGCATCTTCCTTGGCCTTGTTTAAAAATCGAACCAGTCGATCCTCCCGCTCCCTACTTGCCATTACATTCGGTGCCCCTAAATGAAAATCAGATAAAAAATATACTTTTTTTCCAGCTGCTAGTTCCATGAAGCCATTGGTTAAAATGAATGAATAATCTACTAAAAGTACTAATCTAAAAGCTTTTCAACTAAAAAACAATACACTTCTTTAGGCCCATGTACGCCTACCACTAAGGTTTTCTCAATATCAGCAGTACGACTTGGCCCTGTTGCAAAACTAATCATAGAGGGAAGTGTATCGGCTTCTTTTTTAAATTGCGTCAAACTATCTGAAATATCAAAAACTAATTGATGCGTATAGGCAATACAAATATGAATGGGTGCGTAAACACTGGTGGTTCTTCCACTTAATTGTTGACTGCTTAAAACAATAGTGCCCGTTCTTGCAATCAAATGTTCACACAAAGTAATAGAAGCGTCGCAAGCGGCTAAGTCATCGCTAGTCACCGGATCAAAACTATATTCTTTCATGTCCTCCAACCAACCCGATTCAATAGAATATATTTTTTTCCATTGCTGGGCATGAATCAATTGCGCTAATTTATTCACCAGCTCAGCTTCATCTACACAATAAACAAACTTTCCTAAAAGGGAGGTAAATTTTTCTGCAAAATCAATGGCCAATTCATTGGTCGTAGGTAAAAAAACAGGCCTATCTGAAATTTGTTCAGGGAAAGGCATAGCAACAGGCGCTTTTAGGGCCTCTGTTATTTTGTTTAATATATTGGCTCTTGCCAGTTTTGAATCCATAAGTTTAAGTTCAATACTTACGCAATGGGGCTTGTTGGAATAGATTCAGGAAGATCAGTCGCAGCATTTTCTTCCGTTGCAGTTTCAATGGATGCTTCTGAAGTAGCTACTACTGGAGTTTCTTCCACATCAAAGGTAACCACCTTCTCTTCTTCATAAGGCCTTCTTCCAATCAATAATTCCACATCACTTTTATGCAACACTTCTTTATCTAATAATTCTTTCGCTAATTTTTCTACTTCCGCTTTTCTTAAGGTGAGCAAATCTAAAGTGCGGTGGTAGGCCGCATCAATCATCTTGCGCACTTCTTCGTCAATAATTTTTCCAGTCTCTTCACTAAAAGGTTTTTGGAAAGTATTTTCTTGACTTGGGTCGTAGAAACTTACATTGCCAATTTTTTCATTCATACCATAAGTAGTGACCATAGAATAAGCCATCTTGGTAATTTGTTGTAAGTCGTTAGAAGCACCCGTAGATATTTTTCCAAAGAAAATTTGTTCAGCAGCACGACCACCCAAGGTCATACACATTTGATCGGTTAATTGTTCAATGGTATATAAGTATTGCTCCTTTGGTGTATACTGCGCGTAGCCTAATGCAGCGGTACCTCTTGGCACAATTGTCACTTTTAATAATGGATATGCATGTTCTAAGAACCAACCACAAATAGCATGGCCTGCTTCGTGGTAAGCAATTACTTCTTTTTCTTCTTTAGAAATAATTTTATTTTTCTTTTCCAATCC
>CAINEG010000194.1 GCA_903847655.1 uncultured Bacteroidota bacterium | reverse complement strand
TGCAAGTAGCCCTGCCCCAAGTATTGGCTTATTTTTCCAATTTGGGCTATCGTTTTGAAGCCATTCAATGATTTGAATAGGATGGTTTTAGGGCAAAAAAAAGGCCAAGGTAGAAACCTCAGCCGGTATAATCCGTACCCTATAAAAAACAAAGTTTAATGTCTGTACTAATAAGACCATTGTTGTCTACATAGCTTAAACGACTTATTGTAGGTATTATTATGTAAAACGTGAAAAATAGCCTTTTTTTGTAGGGATTAAACTAAGATTTAGCCTTTATGCGCTTTATAGACACCCATGCTCATCTCTACTCAGATCCAATTAAAGACAATTTAACAGGGGTGCTCAAAAATGCTTTAGACATTGGCATAGATACCATTCTAATGCCTGCGGTGGATAGTGCAAGTTTGGAAGCCATGTTGGCTGTGGAAGCAGCTTATCCAAAGAATTGTATGGCCATGATGGGTTTGCATCCCTGTTCGGTGAAAGAAAATGTAGAAGAAGAGCTGGCGATGGTGAAAGCGCAATTAGCAAAAAGAAAATTTATTGCAGTAGGGGAGATAGGGTTGGATTTTTATTGGGACAAAACATTTACTGCTCAACAAATGCATGCTTTTGAAAAACAAATGGGCTGGGCTTTGGAATATAATTTACCCATAGTGATTCATACACGTAATGCGATGGGTGAGACCATTGAAGCAGTCAAGCCTTTTGCAAAAAAAGGATTGCGTGGTATTTTTCATTGCTTTAGTGGTAGTAAAGAATCGGCCGAACAAATTACTGCCATGGGCTTTCATTTAGGTTTAGGCGGTGTGCTTACCTATAAAAATGCAGGCGTAGCAGAAGCCATCAAAGACATTCCTATGCAATGGCTGGTATTAGAAACAGATGCACCTTATTTATCGCCTGTACCTTATCGTGGCAAATCCAATGAGCCTGCTTATATGATTCAAGTGGCCATGAAATTGTCAGCGCTTAAAAATATACCGCTGCATGAAGTGGCGGAGCTTACTACGCAAAATGCAATGGGGGTGTTTGGTTTGTAGGAAAAAACTAATAAATACATTAAAAAAAATACAATAATAGGAATGATTAAAAAGCGATTGATACCTATTTTATTTTTAATGCTACCTTGTTTTGCTTTTGCGCAAAACCTAAGCCTATTGGATTATAGAGGGGAATGGGGTGGCCATATAGGCACTACCAGCTATTTTGGTCAGGTAGGAAGCGGTGTAAATAATTTCAGACCTAATTTTGGTATTTTTTATAGAAAAAATTTATTACCCAATTTAACCTTGAGTATGAATTACGAATACATTCCTTTGGGTGCCAATGATACTTTGTCTAATAATTATGAAACCCTAAGTAGAGGTTTTGAATTTTTTAGAACTTTTCATGAAATAAGTTTTGGGATAGAATATTTTTTTAATGAGAATCATCCGTATAGTTTTCACAAAGTAAATTTTAATCCTTATGTGGGTATTGGCATGGGCTATATCTTAAATGTACCTAAGGATGAAAATAATTTTAAAACCTATTTTTATGATTATGTTAAAGTAATTGATCAATTTATTCCCATTGCTACTATTCCTATTCATGTTGGCTTACAATACAATTACAATCAGAATTTTCGTTTTTTTGGGGAAATCGATTATCGGTTTACCAGTTCTGATGTCATTGATCATTTTGGTAATGAGGAAGTGGAGAAAACTTTACACGGAAATTTTACGCCGGCTAATAATGGGAATGACCGTTTTGTAAGTTTTAAACTAGGGGTTTCTAAGTTGATTGTTTATAGGTATTAAGTATTTTGGATGGCCGTCGCTTTGCGCCGAACCCTCCGGATGGCCGACTTCACTTCGTTCGTCGGCATCCCGGGGGTGTGAAATTGAGCAATAGTAAAACATCAGTGCTTCCCGGATGGCCGACTTCACTTCGTTCGTCGGCATCCAGGGGGGTATGAAAATAAAAGCGCAACCCAGAGCGCGCTTCGCGCGCTCGAGTTTTTAATTCATCCACTTCGAGTACGAAACAAGTTTCGCCTCTCGTGGCTAAATTAAAAACCCACCCCGTGTTCCGGGGTGGGTTGCGCTTTCTATTTTGCAGAGAGGAAGGGATTCGAACCCCCGATACGTTGCCGTATACACGCTTTCCAAGCGTGCTCCTTAAACCACTCGGACACCTCTCTATTGGGGCAGCGAAGTTAAAATAAATACTTGATTTTGAGTGCGATTATAGCTCTTTTCTGTTATGATCCATGCGCTCATTGTATTCCAATGGCTCGTTTTTCCAGTTCTTATTGTAGGAAACAAACCAGCCCAACCAAATGGATCTGGATAATCTCATAATTAAGGGTTGTATAAAGAGTAATAATACAATGGCGGAGCCCATCCAATAAAAAATTCGATTGTCGTCCAAGCCAAAGGTCATACCTAACAATACTTTCCAAGCCACAAAAGTGGATACAAAATAAGCCACGGTTAAGGCATAACTCACATACCCAGTGCCATAATAAAAGCCCAATTCAATTTCAGTGGGTTGTCCACAAACAGGACAATATTCATTCATCTTGGTAATTGCAGATAAATTGTATGGATTGCTGGAAGTGAATAATTTTCCTGCTCTGCACCTTGGACATCGATTAGTGACCGTACTCCACAAATAGTTAGTTGCCATGGTGCAAAGGTATCAAATAAATATTATTCTGCTGCAATTAGCTTTTCCATCTGAATGCCTCTAGATCCCTTGATTAAAAAATAATGGGCGGTATAATTATGTTGGTCTAACCAAGCCTTAGCGGCTTGTGTAGTTTCAAAATAGTGGAATGGGTGTTGGCAATTTTCAAATTCTTTGCCTACTAAAACAACTTGTTCGAAAGCATAGGCTTTAATAATTTCAATTAAGGCTTGATGTTCTTGCTGGCTGCTTGTACCTAATTCTCTCATGCCGCCCAAGCATAAAATTTTTGATTTATTTTCAATACGTGCAAAATTTTCTACTGCCACTTTCATACTGCTTGGATTGGCATTGTAGGCATCTAGTATCACTTGATTATTTTTCCAAGTAGTTAATTGTGATCGGCTATTGCTAGGTATATAATTTTCAATGGCAGCAATTATTTTTTCAGCAGGCACATTAAATTCAAGTCCAATACTGATGGCGGCAAGTACATTGGGTAAATTATAGGCGCCTACCAATTGAGTTTGGATGGTTTTATTTTGTAAAAAATTATTGGTGCACTTTGTAATGTTTACTTGTAATAAGCCACCATCCTGCTTGACTTCTTTTGCTTGTAATTGACCACTTAAAGCGCCATAGTTAATGATGTTTACAATGCCCTTACTCATCTCCACTAAATAATCTAAATCGCTATTGATAAAAGCACTGCCTTGATTTTGTTTTAAATAATCAAACAATTCTCCTTTACCTTTTTTTACGCCTTCTTCTCCGCCAAAGCCCTCTAAATGGGCCTTGCCACAATTGTTAATTAAACCATGGGTGGGTAAAGTATAACTGCAATAAGATTCAATTTCTTTTAAATGATTTGCACCCATTTCGATGATGGCGTATTGCGCGTCTTTTTTTACACTTAATAAAGTAAGCGGTACACCAATATGATTGTTTAAATTTCCTTGAGTAGTATAGATAGTATAATGACTGCTTAATACCGCAGCCACTAATTCCTTGGTAGTGGTTTTACCATTGCTGCCAGTGATGGCGATAAATGGAATGGTGAATTGTTTGCGATGATATTTGGCCAATGCTTGCAAACTAGTCAACACATCTTCCACTAAAATAATTCTTTCAAGTAATTCAGCGTTGGCTTGAATGGGTTCATCTACAATTGAATAAGCAGCACCCATTTCCAATGCCTTTATTGCAAATTCATTGCCATTAAAATTGGGTCCTTTCAATGCAAAATACAAATCACCTTTTTGTAATTTTCTCGTATCAGTTTGCACTTGTGGGTGCAATTTAAAAATTTCATATAAAGAAGAAATGGAATCAAGCTGCTTCATAAGGTAGCAGTTTTAACTATTTGACGAGCTTAGCAAACAAGTGGCCAGGGCGACTAAACCTTCTCCTCTTCCAGTGAAGCCCATGGTTTCGGTAGTCGTAGCCTTGATAGAAATATCTTTATTTCCTATGTGTAAAATCTCAGCAATACATTCTTGCATGGCCAGCACATAAGGTTTTATTTTTGGTGCTTCTAAACACAAAGTAGCATCAATATTTACAATTTGATAGCCTTGGGCAGTAATGAGTTCGTAGGTTTTTTGCAGTAAAATTTTACTGTCAATATTTTTGTAAGCCGCATCTGTGTCTGGGAAATGGGTACCGATGTCTCCTAAACTTAAGGCTCCTAATAAAGCATCACAAATAGCATGCAATAAAACATCTGCATCGCTGTGACCCAAAGCACCCTTGGTATGAGGAATTTTAATTCCTCCAATCCATAAGTCACGGCCAATGACTAGTTGATGAAAATCGATGCCAGAGCCGATGCGTAGTTTCATTCCACTTATTTTTTAAATAAGTTGAATGGATTCCACCAATGCTTTTTTTCTTCTGATGCAGTAGGGGTGTCAATACCAAAGGCAGATACAGCACATCTAAATCCAATGGTGTTGGAAGATTTATCTTGGTCTAAAAATCTTCTGGTACCTGGGTTTAACCAATAGGGGCGATCTTTCCAGCTACCACCTTTGTATACTCTAGATTTATTGGAGATCAAAGTATTGGTGCCAGACTCATAACTTGAAGTATTATTGTCATCTCCATCTAAACTGTTATTGCGTCTGTAGGGATTAAAATCGTCCATATCAACAGAATTCATAGGTCGGTATAAATCGGCCACCCACTCATTCACATTGCCACTAATATTGTAAAGGCCAATTTGATTTTGTAAAAAACTATTTACTCTAGAAGGAAAGCCTGCGCCATCATTGGAATAACCCACCATACCCATATAATCACCACTTCCATTTTTAAAATTGGCTAAGAACATTCCCTTGCTGCCTTTCTTTTTTCCAGTGGCTGCATTTCTTAAACCATCGTTGCCATTGGAGCTCCAAGGATAAGGACTGTCAGAGGTAACCACACTTGCATTGGGGTGTTTTGAATTGTTTCCAGATTTTGGAAGATTAAAATTAGAGATATAATTTTTACCACTAGAAACTTTTGCTGCATATTCCCATTCTGCTTCGGTAGGCAATCTAAAATCCGGGATCATTACATAATCGTCAATATTTTTTGATCTACTGAATCCGGTAGAAGTACCAGTGGAGGTAACTCCTTTTCCATTGGAAGAATCTACTAAGTCATTGATGATGCCCATTTTTCCAACATAGGGTTTTTTGGGATCGATCAAATTGTATTTTAATAAAGTTTGTTCGTTAGAGCGGTCTGTTTTCCATCTGCAATAATCATTGGCTTGTTCCCAAGTAACACCCACCACAGGATAATCATTGAATACGGAAGATCTAAAATAACCTTCCACCATGGGGTCGTTGTAGGACAAATCTGTTTTCCAAACAGTAGTATCTGGTAAAGCAGCGCGAACTATCGAATCTCTTCCAATTGGGATAAATATTTTTTCTAACCAATGAATATAGCTGCGGTATTTTTTATTACTTACTTCAAATTGGTCAATTCTAAAAGAACTCACGGTCACTCTTCTTAAGCTATTGTTCCAATCGCCCATGATGTTTTCTTGGTTCATGCCCATGGCAAAAGTACCCCCACGAATCAGTACCGTTTCGGCATAAGGGTCGGTGGTTTTCGCCTCCACTCTAATAAAATTGTTTGCTTTTTGATCAGAGTTAGACAATAAAGCAGGCCCTAGTAAGAGTAGCGCAAAAAACAGTAAAATACTATTTATAAAATGCATAGTAATTATTTATACAAAAATGGGGTTAAGTGATAGTGCGAATATAGCTTGTTTTTTAATCATTTATTCACTTGTAATTATATTCTTATGTTAGTAAAACCCTAATTTTAGTATATGATAAGGTGCTTGCTCCTCTATTTTTTTAGTATCGTGTTTTTCCCCTCCAATATAAATGGGCAAAACTCCCCGTTTTTTAATGGAAAATGGGTCAAAATTGCAGTAGCCAAACAGGGTATTTATCAGCTCACCGGCACCCAGCTAAAAGCCATGGGATTTAGTTTGCCTTTTCCCTCAGGCCAGGCGCAATTGTTTAATTATAATTTGTCTAATCTTAATGATATAGTAGCAGCCAATCCTTTGACAGGGCTGGTCGAAAATTCCATTCAAGTAAATGATGGGGGGGACAATCAATTTGATGAAAAAGATTATTTATTGTTTTATAGTGAAGGTCCCATTCAATGGAAATTCGATGAAACAAAAGCATTGCCCAAACATTATAAAAATGCAAGCGCAGATTCTGTTTTTTATTTTATTACTACACAAGGAAGCAATGGAAAAAGAATTTTACCTGCAGTTAAAATAAACACTGCGCAACAAAGCACTGATTATTTTGATGACCGATGGCTGATAGAAAAAGATAGCGTTTCGCTTTTGAACAGTGGAAAATTATGGTTGGGATCGCCCATGGGTCAGGGAGCGGGAAAGCAGGCGCAATTAAATTATACTTTTTCTATGGATGGGCTTTTATTGAGCAGTCCGTTAAAAATTATAAGCCAATATGCAGCTACGGCCTATCAAAGCAAGGCTAATTTTAATTTTTTAATCAATACTAATCTGGCAAGGACTAGTTCGGTAGATCCTGTGTCTGGACTTTTGTACCAAGAATCGGCCAATATAATTAGTGAAAATTTTTCTTATACATTGAATGCTAATACTAGTTTGACTAGTCCTGTAAATTTTACTATTGCATTTTCAAGTGATAATTCCACAGCAACCGGTTGGATAGATTTTATTGAAATCAATGCCAAAAGAAAGATTGGTTTTTGGGGTACAAATGCCTTTGGCTTTAGAAATTTTTCGATTGCCACCAATGGTCGCTCCATGCAATATCAATTGCAAAACATGGATACGACGACCATGGTATGGGATGTCACTTGTCCAGAAGCGCCTTTGTTCATGCCCCTTAATTTTCAGGGTGCTACTACAGGAAATTTTATTCAATTGGCTGATACAATACGCGAATTTTTTGCCCTTAAACAAGCCAGCTATGAAACACCCGTTTTTGTGGCCAATATAGACAAGCAAAATTTAGTGGGTAGTTCAGTGCCCGATTACATTTACATTGCAGCCAGCAATTATTTAAATGCTGCTAAAAAATTAAGCAGTTTTCACGAAACCGCGCATGGCTTAAAAGGGCAAGTGTATAATGTGAATGAAATTTTTAATGAATTTTCTGGAGGACAAGCCGGCCCTACAGGCATTAGAAATTTCATTCAATATTTATTTGCACAAGCTGCTAAAAAAAATCAAGCTGCCCCCAAATATTTATTGTTGATGGGCATGGCAAATTATAGTTATAAAAACTACAATAGTGCCAGTCAAATTCCGGTCTTTGAAAGTGCCGCCTCCACTGGCATTTTAACCTCTTATCCAAGCGATGATTATTACAGTATATTAAATGCAGGTGACGACATCAATGCACCTAATGCCATTAGGCAACTTGCTTTGGCCATCGGCAGACTACCCTTAAGAACTGTGGCAGAGGCAGATACCGCAGTGGAAAAAATTATCAATTACCAAAAAAGCAACCATGGGGGTGCTTGGAAAAATCAGTTGACTTGGGTGGCGGATGATGGAGATTACAATTTGCATTTGCAAGACGCCGAAGACATTTCAACTAATTTACAAAAGAAGGTACCTGCTTGGAATCAGAAAAAAATATATTTAGACTTATATCCAGTGACCAAAAATATTGCAGGCAATACCTATCCATTGGTGAATGCCAATATCAATCAATCCGTCAATAATGGAACTTTGATTTTAAATTATACAGGGCACGGTAATTATTTAAGACTCACCGAAGAAGCGGTAATTACACAACCCGAAATTCAGCAATGGAACAATGCGGATAAACTTCCATTGATGATAACGGCTTCATGTGATTTTGCACCCTACGATCAACCCCAATTGAGTCCTATTGGTTTTGATGCGTTATTAAAAAATTCAAAAGGGGTAGTGGCCTTGGTGGCAGCCAGTAGATTGGTGGATGCCTATAGCAACAAACAAATCAATGATCAATTCATACAAAAATTATTGGTGCCAGACAGTGCTGGTCGTTTTCTAAGCATTGGGTCGGCTTTACAAAAAGCCAAGATGGCGGCCTGGGCCCAAGGCGAAGATCATGTGAATGCTTTTAAGTTTACATTATTGGGCGACCCTGCCATGCTTTTAGCTAAGCCCAACGACCAAGTAGTGCTCAGTTCCATCAACGGAAAAACATTTATGGGCAAGGATAGTTTGCAAGCAGGAGGGAAATATACGATTAGTGGTCTAGTGCAATCCAATGGACAAACAAAAAATAATTTTAAAGGCTTGGTGGAGATGACCCTTTATGATGCGGTCAATAGTAAAAAAACCTTGGGTAATATTTCAAGTAGTATTCCGGTAAATGTAGCTGTTCAAGAAAGTATTTTATTCAAAGGATTGGCCACTGTGAATGCTGGAAAATTTACCATTGACTTTATCTTGCCTAAAGAAGT
>CAINEG010000193.1 GCA_903847655.1 uncultured Bacteroidota bacterium | reverse complement strand
TATTCGTTTCACACCAGCTATGTTATTCGCCATTGGTTTCGTAAGCTTATTTATCTCTGGTGGTTTAACAGGAATATGGTTGGGTAACGCTGCTTTAGATATTTATTTACACGATAGTTATTTTGTGGTAGCGCATTTCCATATTGTAATGGGTGTAGCAAGTATGTTTGGCATGTTTGCCGGCGTATACCATTGGTTCCCTAAAATGTATGGTCGCTATTTAAATAATTCACTTGGGTATATTCACTTCTGGATTACAATGGCGGGTGCTTATATGATTTTCTGGCCTATGCATTACCAAGGGTTAGCGGGTATGCCACGTCGTTATTTTGATTTTAGTATTTGGGAGAGCTTTAAACAATTTGCTGAATTAAATCGTTTCATTAGTACGGTAGCAATGATTGTTTTTGCTGTTCAAATTTTATTCTTAATTAATTTCTTCTACTCCATATTCAAAGGTCGCAAAGTGACTGTATTAAATCCTTGGGAAGCTAATACGTTAGAGTGGACTACACCTATTCGTCCTGGTCATGGTAACTGGCCTGGTGAAATACCAGAAGTACACCGTTGGCCTTATGATTACGGTAAAGATGGGCATGATTTCATTCCACAAACTACTCCGGTAGGCGAGGATGAAAAAGATACTCACTAGTAAAATATTCAGTTGTACAATGCCCTGATTTCAGGGCATTGTAATTTTTAAAAAAAGTTCTCTTTGAAACAAACGCTTACTAATTACGCACAGTTAATGAAATTCACCCTAAGTTTTACGGTGGTATTTACTTGTGTAATTTGTTATATGTTGGCTCCTACTGTGAGGGACTATGATTGGTCGATGATTTTACTTTTAACTTTTGCAGGCCTATGTATTACAGGTAGTGCGAATGCCATTAATCAAGCTGTAGAGAAAGATACTGATGCGCAAATGAAACGTACTTCGTCTCGTCCAGTAGCTTCGGGACGTATGTCTCAACAAACGGCTTATAATTTTGCTATTATTACAGGTATTTTGGGAGTGGCTATTATGTGGAAGTATTTTAATTTTTCTTCCGCTTTACTTTCTGCTTTTAGTTTATTCTTGTATGCATTTATTTATACGCCCTTAAAAAAAATAAATTCAATTGCAGTTTTAGTGGGCGCTTTTCCTGGTGCACTTCCTTGTTTAATTGGATGGGTAGCAGGCAATGATGATTTTGCTTATGCAGGTTGGGCTTTATTTTTAATTCAATTCTTATGGCAGTTCCCACATTTTTGGGCCATTGCTTGGGTTTCTCATACCGATTATTCTAGAGTAGGTTTTAAATTATTACCTGCTAAAGAAGGTCCAACACGTTTCACAGCATTGCAATCTATTATGTATGCAGTCTTAATGATTCCTATTGGTTTTTTACCATACTATTTAAACTTAACAGGTCAAGTGAGTATGTGGATTTTGTTAGTGGCAAATATTTTTATGGTGGTACAATGTGTGAGACTATATCAAAACATGGGTGTGCCCGCAGCAAGAAGAGTAATGTTTAGCAGTTATATTTATTTACCTATTGTATACTTAGCGTTACTCGCAGATAAATTATAAATTTTTTATTATGGCAACAGATTTAAAAACACAGACCGAAAAAAATAAAATGCATCCCTATAAGATGGTTTTATTTGCTGGACTAGGCAGCATTGTCATGATGTTTGCTGGATTAACCAGTGCCTATATTGTAAAAAAGAGCCAGGCCAATTGGTTAGACTTCGAACTTCCTAAGGAATTCTTTATTTCCACTATTGTTATTTTATTGAGCAGCTTCTCTATTCAGATGGCGGTGAAAAAAGCCAAAGAAAAAGAGCTTAATCAATACCGTGGTTTTTTGAGCGTAACCGCTATTTTAGGAGTGGTTTTTATGATTTTACAGTTACAGGGTTTCATGGCCTTACAGGCCAATAATATTGCCTTAACGGGCCCTAGAAGTAATTCAGCATCCTCTTTTTTGTTTGTAATCACCATTTTACACCTTTTTCACGTTTTGGGCGGGGTATTGGCACTAATTGGAGTGTCATTTAAGTCTTTTTCGGCCAAAAACAACCTTGAAAATACCTTGCCGGTAGATTTGCTATCAACCTACTGGCATTTTGTAGATATACTTTGGATTTACCTTTTCATCTTCCTTCATTGGATTGGATAAAAGGGCCAAATTTGTTAAAGATAAATACAAAAAAAGACGGTTTTTTGATACGAATATCCTTGATAGCCAATATTTTTGCACTGAAATAGAAATTGAACATGTCAACAACAACAACCGCTTCGCCAAATGAAGCAAAATTGTGGGGAGGAGGGAAAAGCCCTTTTAATTCTGAGTACGGAAAAGTAATGATGTGGTACTTTTTAATGAGTGACGCCTTTACTTTTGGTGCTTTTTTAATCTCTTATGGTACAGTCCGTTTTTCAACCAACGGATGGCCTAACTCTAACGAAGTTTTTAGAAGCTTCCCTTTTGCGCCAGAAGGAGTGCATGCACCCTTGGTGTTTGTAAGTATCATGACTTTTATATTAATCATTAGCTCTGTGACCATGGTATTAGCAGTACATGCTGGTAAGAATATGGACAAGCAAGGGGTGGTGAGAAATATGATTTTAACCATTATTGGAGGTATTGCGTTTTTAAGCTGTCAAGCTTGGGAGTGGAATCATTTATTTCATGAAGGTGCTTGGTGGGGTTCAAATCCTTTTTTAAATGCAGATGGAACAGCAAGCTCTACTAATTTTACCAATTTCTTTTTTACCATTACAGGTTTTCATGGCTTCCACGTATTTAGCGGGGTGGTGATTAATATTATCATGTTAATCATGACTTTGTTAAATAAGTTTGAACAAAGAGGTCATTATTTAATGATTGAAAAGGCAGGTTTATACTGGCACTTTGTAGACCTAGTTTGGGTTTTTGTATTTACGATCTTTTATTTATTATAATTAGCATTAAGAAATTCATATGTCACATTCACATTCACACTCAGATCAGGAAGCGCACAACGCAGAAGCCATGTCGGAAATCAAGAAAGTAACGATTATCTTATCGGTATTTACGATTATTGAATTAATCTTAGGTTTCTGGATGATTAGCATGACTTCTGAAGCATTAAAATTAGCTATTAAAGGCACCATTGTTATTTTAATGATGGCCAAGGCTTTTTATATAGTTGCTTATTTTATGCACTTAAAGCATGAAGTAAAAAACTTAATCATGACCATCATCGTTCCATTATTGTTATTTGTATGGTTTATTGGGGCATTTTTATGGGATGGTAGTTCATTCAGACATTTACGTAACAATTATGATCCTTATTACAAAGAACAAGCTACGATTAAAGTAGAAAAGAAAGCAGAGGAGCATGGAGCAGCAAAGCATGAAGCAACTGATCATGAAGCTGCTGCAACAAAACATGAAACTATAGAAACAAAGCATGAAGCTACTAAACCAGCGGTAGAACCCTATTACTAAATAGTAGAAATAAGGAATGGGTAGGGTAGTGTTGAGTTGAAATAAAGCTTAACCTAGGATATGAAAAAAAGAGCGGAGCATCATATTAAACGAGAAGAACAAGTTAAAGCGGGTGCTTACGATGGAAGGTATAAAGTGAAAGTAGTACCCAATAAAAAAAAGAAATTATCAAGAGAGGGAGCGCGAGGGCCCTTTTCCAAGAAACTAAACCACCCCGATAACAGGGGTGGTTTTTTAAATTTATAAAATGTCAAAAAAATCTCTCTACGGTTTAATCATTGCGCTTTTTATTCCCGTGGCTTGCTATTTGTGGCTAAAGTCGGCAAGTACCAATGCCGTGGTGATGCCAAGACATTATTTTCTTGATACAGTGATAGAGCAAGTAATAGATGGCAAACAAAAATCTGATACTATTTGGCATAAGACCAAGAACATTCAATTGGTGAATCAATTAGGAGATACAGTTTCTATTTATGACCAAGAGGGAAAAATCATCATCTTAGATTTATTTTTTACCAGCTGTGGCAGTATTTGCCCTAAGCTTACTTATAACATGAGTAAGTTGCAGGCTTCTTTTTCTAAAGGGGGCGATGTCCGCAATAGAATTGACACTTCGATTGTTCAGTTTATGTCTATCAGCGTAGATCCAACCAGGGATAGTGTTCCAGTCTTAAGGGCCTATGCCAATAAGATGAATGTAGCTTCTGACAATTGGTGGTTGCTTACCGGCAATCGCGATTCTATTTATAAATTTGCTTTTGAGGAATTGAAAGTAGACCAATTTAGTGAAGAGCCCATTAGTCCCGATTTTGTGCATACCAGTCGTTTTGTTTTGATAGATAAAAAAATGCAAGTCCGTGGCTTTTACAATGGCTTAGATTCCGCCTCCATTTTAAAGCTAGCGAAAGATGTAGGCTATTTAATGCTAGAAAAAGACAAGACTAAAAAAAATAAAGTATTTCAAGACATAGTAGACTTAAGTTGGTTGTGGTTGGTGATTGTAGTATTAGTGAGTGGCTTTGTTTATTATTTTAATACTAAATTCAATAAAAAAAATAATTAATTTATGTTAGCGCCTGTAATTAAAAAAAATGACCAACAAGCCAAGTGGTTGATTGGTATTTTCTCTGTGGTGGTTTTAGTAGCCGTTACTTTTTTAAGCCAATTTACCTTAAAAGTAAATTTGCCTTTTGACAAACATATTTTTGCCTTAGTGAATGCACTTTTGAATGCCACTGTTGCGGTTTTGTTAGTGGTCGCCTTGATTGCAGTGAAACAAAAAAAATACAATGCCCATAAGAACATCATGCTTACTGCGCTATTATTATCGGTCTTGTTTTTAGTAAGTTATATCGCCCATCATTTATTGGCAGGCGAAACCAAGTTTGGAGATACCGATCATGATGGGATCGTTAGCGCTACAGAACAAGCGTTACTGGGCAATACAAGAGGCTTCTATTTTATTTTATTAGCGACACATATTATTTTAGCAGCCACTAGTTTACCTTTTATTTTATTTACCGCCTACCGTGGTTTAACCGGAGAATATGAAGACCATAAAAGAAAAGCGAAAAGAATGTGGCCTATTTGGTTTTATGTAGCAGTGACAGGTCCCTTGGTGTATTTAATGATATCTCCTTATTATAGTTAGTCTTAGCTAAGCATTAGAATACCTTGAATTATTAAAGTCCTAGCTCAATCATCGGGTCCCAGAAATGTTTTTCGAAATCTACAATGGTTTCCTTTTTGACTATTATTTTTTCCTTCGCAAGTAGTTCTTGCATTAAGGTAGGCGTTGCAAAATGCGCCTTGCCACTTAGCATTCCATTTCTATTCACTACTCTGTGTGCGGGTACTTTTGGTTTCACCCCATGGGAGGCATTCATGGCCCAGCCCACCATGCGCGAGCTACCACCTGTGCCTAAATATTTTGCAATAGCGCCATAGCTTGTAACCCGCCCTTTGGGAATAAGGCGCACCACATCAAATACATTTTGAAAAAAATCTTTAGTCTTTGGAGTGTATTGCATTAGGAATTTTATTTTTACTCAATTCTTTTATAAGTAATAACCTAGTTCTTACGGGCTCAGGTACGGCGTCGTAGGTATAAGGGCAGTGTCTGCAAGCATTGCCACAACAATAACCCCTTTGTTGATGGTAGGCTTCTGTAAATACATATTTACCATCGACATCAATATAATAGTCTACGCCTTCAGTCATTTAATTTTCTTATGTCTTTAATCTTCGTTTGTTTTTACGCCTCTTTCTCTTTTTGCATCATGGGTTTCTGTTACTTCAAAGGCAGCAATCATTTCTTTAAGTAATTCATCTTTTGCATGAGGTAAGTCTTGATCAATTTTAAATTGAAGATAATGAATGCGATTACTACTTGCAATGTTCAAGCCCTCATAATAAGTTTTAATAGCACATCTTTCGTCCCATTGTGCCGATTGCATGAATTCAATTCCATATACATCATCGGTGGAAGTGATAAGTGTAAGGCCGTAAAGTTCAATCACTGTTTTAGTAAACAAATATAAATTAGGGCTATCTGTTTTTAAATGTACCCTACCGCCGGGTTGAAGAAATTGCTGGTAACATCTTAAAAACTGCGGATGCGTTAATCTTTTTTTGGCCTTAGATAATCTTAATTGTGGATCGGGAAAAGTAATCCATATTTCTGCTACTTCATCTTTAGCAAAATACTGAATGCTCTGCTCTATCTGAGTTCTTACAAAGGCTACATTTTTAATGGCCTCTTTGTTGGCGATACTAGCACCTTTCCAAATTCTATTACCTTTTATATCAAGGCCTAAAAAATTTTGTGCTGGGAACATTCGTGCCAAACCCACCGCATACTCTCCACGCCCACAGGCTAGCTCTAAGGTTAGGGGTTTATTGGGGGTATTATTTTCTGGACCATTACTAGGCCTAATTTCAAGGCTGTCCAATGAAATGGGGTAGTCGCCCAAGCTTAATTTTTCAAAAAAAGCATTCCATTTCCCAGGCATGCCCTGTGGGTATTCCAGCACATTCTCGTACTGCTTAATTGCTGCAAATTTGATGAGTTTTTTTTGGCCCATACTGCAAATATAAACTGCTTTGCGTTATAATTAGGGGTTGAAAAAGCGATGGTAGATGAATTAAAATTCTAATCTTTTCAAAGCGGAACCCATACGTTTAAACAATTGTTTGATTCTTGTTAAGGGAGACATAATGAATTCACTCATTGGGCCATTAAAGCTTTCCCCTCGATGTAGAATTTGCTTGGTTAAAAAGCTAGAAGTGTATCCCCATTTATTGATGAACTGATAATAACCTTTATTCAATTTTGCTCTTTTCACCGATTTAGATCCAAAATGGTAGGCTCTGCTTGCACTGATGCCTTTAAAATACCTAACCCCAGCCCTCCATAATTTATTGGAAAAATCAGGATCGGAATACATGCCTGGTGAAAATTCAATACTGTAGCCGCCCACTGCATCCCATAATTTGGTGGGTAGGATATTGGGCGGCCAAGTGGCACCGGTCCAATCTTTAAATTCCAATTGCTTGAATTGGTTTAATAATTCGGCTTCTTGGAAATTAGAAAAATTGGTTCCATAATTTTTTACGATCACACAATTGCTTGAAGCAACCGGTTCAATCACGGTAGAAGACAAGAAAAATTTATTATGTCCAATACTTTTTATCTCCTCTAATAAATATTTATCCCAATCTGGACATAAATACATATCATCATTGACATAAACGATATAATCTGTTTTAACAATGGTTCTTGCACAATTTAGCGCATAGCAAACCCCTATATTTTCTGTGCTATAGGTGTAATTTATGTCTGCTTCGTTTTCTATCCAAGCTAGGGTACCATCCTTGCCTTCATTCACATGTACAATAATTTGGTGGGTATAGGCAGAATTTTTTCTGATGCTATGGACACATAATTTTAAATAGTCCAAATTATTCCAACTGGGGATTAAGATGGAAAATTTTGCATTTTCAGGTAGGGTTCTTTCTCGGTAGGTAGCTATCATAGACAAGTATTCTAGGAACAAAAATAGATCAAATTTTTTGCTTAAGATTTACTTAAATCAGTTAAAATTGGTGGTCTAAAAATTGGCTTGCATGGTGATTATTAGCTGCCATATATGAAAAATATATCCTAAATTTATAGCAGACAGACGCTTGCGTATATAATCAACCATTTTTTAAAAATTCTATCTAATGAAAAGAAGTCCCTACATCGTTTTTCTCATTATGTTGACCTTTTTTGTGATTTCATTTTTGACCAATGTGATGGGGCCTTTGATTCCAGATTTAATCAAAGATTTTAGCCTTACCCTAACCTTAGTGGCTTTATTGCCCTTTGCATTTTTTATCGCTTATGGGGTGATGTCCATTCCCTCTGGGATGTTGATCGAAAAGTACAAAGAAAAAAAAGTAATGATTGCAGCCTTTATTGTTGCTTTTGTTGGTTCTCTTATATTAGCCCTATTTCCTAATTATTTATCTGCTGTTGGTTCTTTGTTTTTAATTGGATGCGGTATGGCTATGTTGCAAGTAGTGATTAATCCCTTGTTACGCACTGCGGGAGGAGAAGAAAATTTTGCATTTTATTCCGTATTTGCCCAATTAATTTTTGGCTTTGCTTCTTTTGTGAGTCCATTGGTGTATTCGAAATTGATTTTTGCCATGGGGCATGACAATCAATCCAATGGTATGCTTACTTATTTGTATAAATTAGTACCACCCCAATTGCCTTGGATTTCCCTTTACTTTTTCTTTGTGATCATTTGTCTTTTAATGATTCTAGTGATTATTTTTTCAAAATTTCCTACCGTAGAATTAAACCAATCCGAGAAAGTGGGTGCTCTACAAACACATCTTAATTTATTTAAAAACAAGCAAGTGGTTTTGTATTTTATTGCAGTCATTTGCTATATCGGTTCTGAACAAGGGGTAGCCAATTGGATCTCTCAATTTTTAGCCACCTACCATGGGGTAGATCCTCAAAAGGCAGGGGCAGAAACCATTGCCTATTTTTGGGGATTAATGACTGCAGGTGGAGTGCTAGGCTTGCTTTTACTTAAAATATTTGATAGCCGCCATCTGCTGATTGCATTCACAGGTTTAACCATGTTGGCCTTGGCCGCCGCTTTATTGGGTTCTACAAGCATTGCTTTTATTGCTTTTCCACTGGTGGGATTTTTCATCTCCTTATTGTACCCCATTATTTTTTCTTTAGCATTAAATTCTGTGACTGAACACCATGGATCTTTTTCGGGCATTTTAGTGACAGGCATTATTGGAGGTGCCATTGTGCCATTGATTATTGGATGGCTGGGCGATCAAGTTGGATTAAAAGGCGCCATGTGCTTTTTATTCTTAACCCTTGGTTTTATTTTGACCATTGGATTTTGGGCCAAACCCATCATTAACAATAAAACCATCAATCTATTTAAAAACAAAGCAACTGATCCTGCTTAATTGAATAAGATGAACGAATCTAAAATTATCGGCATTGATTTAGGGGCAACCAATATTCGCGCTGGAGTAGTGTATGGGGGTACGATAAAAAAAATAGAAACAAAAAAGATAAAAAGTGCGGGTACCGTCGAAGATGTATTGGCAGATTTTTATTTATTGATTGATGCACTCCTAGATAAGGATGTGGTGGCCATTGGTGTAGGTGTGCCAAGTGTAGTGGATTTAGCCAAGGGTATTGTGTATGATGTGCAACATATTCCTTCTTGGAAAGAAGTGCCCTTGAAAGCCATCTTAGAAGCCAAATATAAAATTCCAGTTTTTGTCAACAACGATGCCAATTGTTTTGCCTTGGGTGAATTTCATTTTGGCAAAGGCAAGGATAAAACAGAAATGATAGGACTCACCATTGGCACAGGATTGGGCGCTGGCGCCATTGTCAATAAACATTTATTTGCAGGGCCTAATTGTGGAGTAGGTGAATTTGGGATGGTAGATTACTTAGACCACAACTATGAATATTATGCCAGTGGTCAATATTTTTCTCATTTGTACAATTTAAATGGAGAAGAAGTTTTTGAACGCGCCAAGGCAGGGGATGCCTTAGCCCAACAATACTATAGCGAACTAGGCACGCATTTGGGCAATGCCATTAAACTAATCATGTATACTTTTGATGCTTCCTATATTGTCTTAGGTGGATCGGTGCGCCATGCTTATCCTTATTTTGAAAAAAATATGTGGGCACGTATTCAAACCTTTGCCTATGGACATTCCATTACCAATTTAAAAATTGAATTGTCTGATTTAGACAATGCGGGCATCTTGGGTGCTGCTGGTTTATACTACGATCAATTATAATTTTAATTCGCCCCAACCTTTGCGGTATTCTCTTTTAATAAATTGATTGGCCGGCTCAAAATTAGTCACCCGCATATTGGCGCCATCCCATTTCAAGGCCTTGTATCTTCCGCTAAATTTATAGCCTTCCATATTGCCATACACAGGATCTACTTTTTTAATTTTTTCACGAAGATTAAAACTGCGCAATAATAAATTACCTAGTAAAACAGTTTCTGTTAAGGGTCCTGCATAACCCACAAAGGGAGAATCTACTTCCATATTGCCATAGCCTGCTATACTTGCATCTACCCACTGCCACCAATGCCCATCCATATCGCCCTTGACTCTTGCGTATTTTTTAGGAATATTAATATCCTTATTTAAACTAAGTGGAAGTAATCTTGGATGACTACCGCCCCAACCACAGGCCACCTTTCCTTTAGTACCTATAAATAAAGTAGCACCTTCAAAATCATTTTCACCAGGCCAATCACCTAAGGCATCATTGAAATTTAAATCGGGATCTAATTCGTTCACACGCTCTGGTGTAATGCCACCATCCATCCAAAATAAATCTAAGTCCTTGCCATTTTTTTGCTTGAACTTAAATTTTAAAGAACTGGATACTGGTCCACTTTCAGGATACACGCCTTCTTTAAAAATTCCACTATACACGGTACTCGCACTTCCAGAAATTTCTGTTGGATAACCCAATTCCAATAATTTAAAGGGTGGTCCAATAATATGACAACCCATATCGCCTAAAGCACCTGTACCGAATTCCCACCAACCTCTCCAATTGAATGGAACCAAGTTATCAATGTAATTTGTTTTTTGCGCCGTGCCCAACCATAGGTCCCAGTTTAATTCTTTAGGAATGGGAGGTGTTGTTTTTGGCCAAGAGATTCCTTGAGGCCAAACAGGTCGGTCGGTCCAGCAATATACTTTTTCAATATCACCAATCAATCCTGCCTCAAACCATTCGCGCATGGTACGCATACCATCGCAAGAAGCGCCCTGGTCGCCCATTTGAGTGACTACCTTGTATTTTTCTGCAGCTTGCGTTAATATTCTTGCTTCATAAATATCATGTGTTAAAGGCTTCTGCAAATACAAATGTTTTTTTAACTGCATCGCACTTAAACCCACCAGTGCGTGATTGTGATCGGGGATGGCTACGGTAACTGCATCAAAGTTTTTACTTTCTTTATCAAACATTTCTCTCCAGTCGTGGTAAAACTTTGCTTTCGGAAATTGTTTTCTTTTAGATGCAGCTGGCCTTTCATCTACATCACATAAAAAAGCAATATTGGTATTTTTATTGGGGGTATTGGCTAAATGTTGAATATCATTGTCACCTTCGCCACCACAACCTATGGCAGCAATATTTAATTTATCGCTAGGAGCCACATAACCTACACCGCCTAATACATTTCTGGGTACAATGTAAAAACCTGCAGTGGCCATGGCGGCTTTTTTAATGAAATCGGCGCGCCCTAATTTATTTTTTTTCATGATCGTATAAATTATAAATAGTTTATTTACTTGCTTTTTTTAAAAGGGGCTTTACGGCTACTTCTTTAAAATACACTACATCTTCGTCTCCATGATTTTGCAAACCTAGATAACCCTCATTGGGACGAATACCAGGATAAGGTTCAAAATCAAATTGTCTTTTTGGCGTTGGATCTCCCTCGGTATAATCGGTTACTTTTTCTCCATTTAAAAATACAATGGTACGTGGGCCATCTAAAGTTATTTCTAGTGTATTCCAGTCTGGTCCTGGTTTTCCGGGCTTTGCCAAAGGCTTGGTGAAAGAATATAAAGTTCCAGAAATATGGTATTCATCTTCATTGGAAGTTTCGGGATGATTGTCTATTTGCACTTCATAACCATAATAAACTGGCATCCATTCTTCCTTAGGTTCAATAGGCACTCTTATAAATACACCTGCATTGCTATTAAACTTTTGCATTTTATAAACCACTTTTATAACACAATTGCCTAGTTTTCCTCCAGTCCAATACAAGATACCCATGCCTCCTTTACTGGCTAACAAACCATCTTCCACAAATCTTGATCCGCCACCTGCATGCTTCCATCCTGTTAAATCTTTACCATTAAAAAGTTGTTTCCAAACACCTACATCTTTTTTTGTTTGAGCGTTCAAGCTAGTGCTGCAAAAAAACAAAGTCAGTAGCAAAGCAATAGAATATTGAATAGTAAATTTTAATGGGCGCATCATTGATGATTTTAACTTTTGAATCCCCTAGTTTTAGGTCCTTTAAAATTATGTATTCTAGCGCATACGCAGGCTTTAATTTGAAAATTCTATGGGCAATTGATCCACTAGCTAGGTTCAAACATTTTAATTTATGGCATATACAATTCCATATAAATCAATTAATTAAATGGTTAATTAAAATAAAACACAAAAATACCACTGCTGTATTTTTTTTAGCTAGAAGTACATTGAAAGCCTAATTCACGTAACTTCAAAACATTAATTTATAGACCTAAATGCCTATTCCATGTTAACGACCAGAAGAAAATTAATCAAGCAATTTTTATATGTCTCTGCAGGCTTTGCCTTGGTGCCTGCTTGCATTCAAGGACCTAAAGGAAAAGCAGCCCGTTTTCTAAAAGATTTACACATTGCCGATGATCAAGAACTTTTGTTGGAGCAGATTGTGGATTTTTTAATTCCGGCCAATAGTACACCGGGCGCCAAAGAAATGGAAGCACATTTATTTGCATTGACCATGATTGACGATTGTTACAAAAAAGAAGATCAAGATAAATTTGTGACTGGACTCAATCAATTTGACGCCGCCTGTACCAAATTAGTAGGTCATTCTTTTGCAGAAGCAAGCAAAGAACAAAAGTCAACATTTATTAAATCTTTGAATCAAAGCAAAGAAAATCCAACCGAGGTAGATTTCTTTTATTCCAATTTGAAAAGATTAACCATACAAGCGTATACCAGTTCCGAATTTTATTTAACCAAAGTGAATGTGTATGAAATGGTACCAGGCCGCTTCCATGGCTGCGTTCCAGTGAAACAAAATCTCAATTAATTTTTACTAACTAATTTAATTTTATGAGCGATAATAAGAATCAATTTGATGTAATAGTAATAGGTTCGGGCATGACTGGTGGTTGGGCTGCGAAAGAATTTACTGAAAAAGGTTTTAAAACCTTGGTCCTCGAAAGAGGCCGCAATGTGGAGCACTTAAAAGATTATCCTACCACCAATATGCAACCTTGGGAATTTGAACATAGAGGGGAAATACCAAATAAAATCAAAGAAGCCAATCCCATTGCCAGTAAGACCTATGTTTTTAGAGAAGACGCAGCACATTTTGTAGTGAAGGACAATGAACATCCTTATGTACAAGAAAAACCCTTTGATTGGATCAGAGGCTATCAAGTGGGTGGTAAATCTTTATTATGGGCTAGGCAAACGCAACGCTGGAGCAAGTTTGACTTTGAAGGACCCAAAAGAGATGGCTTTGCTGTGGATTGGCCCATTCGTTATGCCGATCTTGCTCCTTGGTACAGTCATGTAGAAAAATTTGTGGGTATTTCCGGGAATAAAGATGGCTTAGCCAATTTACCTGATGGTGAATTTTTACCAGCACTGGATATGAGTTGTATTGAAAATCATTTTAAAGGGGTGATTGAAAAAAATTACAAAGATAGAAATGTGATTTATGCACGTTGTGCGCATTTGACCAAGCCCAATCAAATACATTTGGATCAGGGCAGAGGCCAATGTCAGAATAGAAATTTATGTCAAAGAGGTTGTCCTTTTGGCGGTTATTTTTGTAGCAATTCATCCACGCTTCCTTGGGCGCAAAAAACAAATAATTTAACCCTGCGTCCTCATTCGGTGGTGCATTCAATTATTTATGATGATAAAAAAGAAAAAGTAACTGGTGTAAGGGTAATTGATGCCATCACTAAAAAAACCTATGACTATTTTGCTAAAGTTGTTTTTCTAAATGCAGCAGCTTTGAATAGTAATTTAATTTTATTGAACTCTACCTCTAGTCGTTTCCCCAATGGACTAGGCAATGACCATGGCGTATTGGGGAAATATGTGGCCTTTCATAATTACCGAGCACGCGCTTCTGCAACTTTTGATGGCCTGTTGGAATCTACTACCGACGGGCGTTCTATGACCAGTGCCTACCTGCCTCGTTTTAGAAATTTACACAAACAAGAAACCGATTTTTTACGTGGTTATGCATTAACTTTTGGTGGAGGTCGTGGCAATATAACCAATACAGATGGTTTTGGTACTGAATTGAAAGAACAATTGG
>CAINEG010000192.1 GCA_903847655.1 uncultured Bacteroidota bacterium | reverse complement strand
CTCACTACTGATATGAACACAGTTATGCTCTAAGTGAAAGAGAGCGCCCTTCAAGCTGACTTTGCCAAGCATACAGAGCAATAAATCGGAAGCCCCTAAGAATTGTGGTCTTTGACCCACAATCACACAGGCATTGGGGGATATACTTATTTCACAATCTGTAAAGGCGTACAAAGCATCAATGGTAATATCGGGAGAAATACCTGCTGCTAAATCAATCTGAATTTCTACTTCAGCTGCTGTGACATCTGTTACTTTTCTTATTTTAATTTTTCCTTGATCATTGGCCTTGGTGATACTTTCCATTAATTGAGTGGTAGTTACACTATAAGGAACATCTTTAATCAATAAAGTCTTTTTATCAAACTCTTCAATATGCGCGCGCACTCTTACCTTGCCCCCTCTTTTGCCATCATTGTAATTCGAAGTATCAATCATGCCCCCTGTTTGAAAATCGGGCAACAATTCAAATTTTCTTCCTCTTAAATGTTTGATGGAAGCTTCGGCCAATTCACAAAAATTATGAGGTAATATTTTGGTGGACAAACCAACTGCAATTCCATCTGCCCCTTGCGCTAATAATAAAGGAAACTTCATTGGAAGCGTAACCGGCTCTTGCTTACGACCATCATAACTTAATGCCCAATCGGTGGTTTTGCCATTGAAGGCAACTTCTAATGCAAATTTGCTTAAACGTGCTTCGATGTATCTTGCTGCTGCGGCATCATCTCCTGTTCTTACATCTCCCCAATTACCTTGGGTTTCCACCAGCATATCTTTTTGTCCAATATTGACCAAGGCATCGCCAATACTTGCATCTCCATGTGGATGGTATTGCATACTTTGTCCAATGATGTTAGCCACTTTATTAAATCTTCCATCATCCATTTCTTTCATGGCGTGCAAGATTCTTCTTTGTACTGGTTTTAATCCATCTTCAATCGCAGGAACTGCTCTTTCTAAAATAACATAGGAAGCATAATCCAAAAACCAATTTTTATATTGGCCTTGAACACCCGATTCATTGTCTGTTACTCTACTTAAATTTTTCTCTTTTGCCATATTTATACTTAATTAGAGACGGTAAGTATCTTCACTACCATCTACTAAACTATTTAATTCTATAAAAACAATATCAGTCATTGCAATCGTCTCGTGCCAAATATTGGGTTCGATGACTACTCTTGAGGGTGCAGTTACTTCTATTGTTCCTGTTTCATTGGTTTTCAAATTTTTCCAGTTCATAGTTAAAGTGCCTTGAACCAAAAGCATTTCTTCCGGGTTTTTCCCTGGTGATTTACCCTTATGATAGTGTTGTCCACTGATCGACCCTGCATTTCGGTACACTAATAAAAACTCGCCAGTTCTATTGGTGCTAAAATAATGCAGTGCACCTCGCTCGTCAATTGCTTTTACATCGATATTTGAAACTGTTACACTCATTGAATTATTTTAAGCACCCATTAATCTTCTACTACCACACTTGAACCACCTGGCATTTGAACCACCATGTCTTTCCAACCCTTGTCCCAATTGCCCACCAAAACTATTTTACCCAATTCAGCCAATGCTTTTAATCTATATACAATAAATGCATCCCCAGTTTTAATTTTCATTTTACTTAAGATATGTGCCAGCGCACTTGGAAGTTTTTGCGCATTTTTAGTCAATAAGGACAAAATTTCTTTATCGTAAAAAGTAATGGGCATGCTGGCCAATTTTTTACCACCTTCTAAAAATCTTACCCCATCATTTTCTTGACAAGTCTTTTTCCATTCATCTGGATCCAACTCAAACTCACTTAATGTAATGGGTCGGGCTAATTTTTTTGCCTTGATAAATTCTTTCGCAGGGATTTCAGATAAATGTACAGGATAAAATAATTGTCCTTTATCATTTAAAAAAGGAAGATTGTTTAAATACAATACTTGTAATTTGCCTTGATAGGGTTTTAACTGGCTCATCAACCAATAATAACCACTAACATCATGTGCATTCTGTCCCATCCAAATCCAAATTTCTTCTGCAGGATCTTCTTCTAAACTTTGAATTAATTGATGCACCGTTAATTTATCATCTACAATAGCTAATTGATCTGTATAAGGAGAATGCATTAATACTTGTTCCCACCATGTTCTTCTGGCTTGATAGCCTTCGGTTTCATAAATATCTAACAAGGGGCCAACTGCAAAATCATCTCTAATTTCTACAATTTTACCTGCTAAACTTTCATCCAATTCAATGGCTGCTTCTAAGGCTGCTATATTTGCTTGATTAAATACTAAGTGTATCATGCGCTTTGTCCAATTCTACTTTTAAATTATTGATAATAAAGTCCTGTCTTTCTTGGGTATTCTTACCCATATAATATTCTAATAAATGTTGAATATGATCTCCTTGTTCTAAAATAACTGGGGCTAATTTAATATCGGCATTGATAAATTTCCCAAATTCCTCCGGACTAATTTCTCCTAAACCCTTGAACCTGGTAATTTCTGGCTTGGTACCCAATTCTTTCATGGCTGCTTGTTTTTCTGTCTCGTTGTAACAATAAATGGTTTTTTGTTTGTTACGCACACGGAACAATGGGGTTTCTAAGACAAATACATGTCCTTTCTTTACTAAGTCTGGGAAAAATTGTAAAAAGAAAGTAAGAATCAATAAACGTATGTGCATCCCATCCACATCGGCATCGGTAGCAATTACAATTTGATTGTAACGCAAACCTTCCAAACCTTCTTCAATATTTAAAGCATGTTGCAATAAATTAAACTCCTCATTTTCGTACACCACTTTTTTGGTCAAACCAAAGGCGTTTAAGGGTTTACCTCTTAAACTAAATACCGCTTGGGTATCTACATTTCGTGATTTGGTAATACTTCCACTGGCAGAGTCACCTTCGGTAATAAACAAAGTACTTCCTTGTTGTAAGGAAATAAACATTTCTTTATTTTTTGTAGGCAAGTCGTCGTTCAAGTGCACGCGACAATCCCTTAATTTTTTATTATGCAGGTTGGCTTTTTTAGCACGCTCATTCGCTAATTTTTTTATGCCTGCTAATTCTTTTCTTTCGTGTTCGTTTTGTTCGATGCGTTTTTTTAAGGCCTCGGCAGTAGCTGGATTACGGTGTAAGAAATTGTCTAATTCCTTGGCTAAAAATTCTGTCACAAAATTCTTCATACTTGGGCCACCCTCTGCCACATTTTGCGAACCTAATTTTGTTTTGGTTTGACTTTCAAATACAGGTTCTTGCACACGCACCGAAACGGCGGCTACTATACTGGTTCTTATATCTGAGGCTTCGTAATCCTTTTTATAATAATCGCGGATTACTTTCACATAGGCTTCTCTAAATGCTTGTTGATGCGTACCCCCTTGGGTAGTATATTGTCCATTGACAAAAGAAAAAATATCTTCCCCGTAATCGTTGTTATGGGATAAGGCCACTTCTATGTCCTCTCCCTTTAAATGAATGATGGGATAGCGAAGTTCATCTGGATTGGTTTTTCTTTCTAATAAATCCAATAACCCATTCTTACTTACATATTTCTTTTCATTGAATAGAATACTTAGGCCAGCATTTAAATAACAGTAGTTCCATAATTGCCCATCAATGTATTCATTGATAAAATGGAAATTTTTAAACATGGAACTATCGGGCGTAAACACCACCAGTGTACCATTGGCTTCGGTGGTTTTAGTTTCCTTGGTTTCTTGAATCAGTTGTCCTTTTTTAAAAGTGGCTGATCTTTGTTTGCCTTCTCTAAAGGCAGTCACTAAAAAATCTTCACTTAGTGCATTCACGGCCTTGGTACCAACTCCATTTAAACCCACCGATTTTTGGAAGGCCTTGCTATCGTATTTAGCCCCTGTATTAATTTTGCTTACTACATCTACAATTTTTCCAAGAGGAATACCACGACCATAATCTCTAATCGTGACTGTTTTGTCTTGAATGGAAATTTCAATTTGTTTGCCATAGCCCATGGTATGTTCATCAATACAATTGTCTATGACTTCTTTCATCAGCACATAAATTCCATCGTCTGGTGCCGAACCATCCCCCAATTTTCCTATGTACATTCCTGGTCTTAAACGAATGTGTTCTTTCCAATCTAAGGATCTAATTGAGTCTTCGTTGTATTCTACCGGTAACTTAGTTTCTGCCATAATTATCAATGCTTTAGGGGCAAAAAATGCCCTTGTCCGTCTGCAAATTTAATGAGCACGGTGGTTACCCCAATTTTACTTCTCACCAATTCCCCCTTTTATGTGGATAAACGATTAATCTCTTATCTTTAAGGCATTAAAACTGACCCAAAATACCCCATTGTTGACCTAGATTTCATTAAATCTAAGGCTGCGGAGCTTGCAGCTGAAAATGATCAATTTCAGTCCTATTTGAGGCAGGTGGACAGTCAGGAATTAGATAAAGCGGTGTTTGAGCTCTCCGAAAGCATTAGTCTAATGATCAATTGTACCGATTGTGGTAATTGCTGCAAGAGTTTAATGGTGAATATCGATGAAGAGGAAGCAACTAATTTAGCCCAACATTTGGGTAAATCTAGGGAGGACTTTGAAGAAGCCTATATATCCAAAGGAGAATCTGGACGGATGGTGATTAATGCTATACCCTGCCATTTTTTAGTGGAGAATAGTTGTAGTGTCTATGAACATCGTTTTGCAGGATGCAGAGAATTTCCTGCTTTTCATGTGCCAGATTTTAATAAAAGACTATTTACTACCTATATGCATTATGATCGTTGCCCCATCATTTTTAATGTGATGGAAAATTTGAAATTAAATTTACAGTTTAAGCCATCGAATTTACAATGAGTATTCAATTTGGAATAGATACTTTACTAGCCAAGCCTCCAGTTTGGAAAACCAAAAGAATTGCTTTTTTGACCAATGATGCGGCCACTACAAATAAAGGGGTGTCAAGTAGAAAGGCTTTAATGGAGGCTGGATTTAACCTTGTATTGTTATTTTCCCCAGAACATGGTATTTCGACCAAAGGGGCAGATGGATTTAAAATAAATAATTCAATAGACCCCATTACTCAATTGCCCATCATTAGTTTGTACAATGAAAAATTAATGCCCAGCAAAGAAGATTTAACAGGCATTGAAATTTTGGTTTTTGATATACCCGATGCTGGTACTCGTTTTTATACTTATTTATGGACGATGAGTTATTTTATTGAAACGGCTGCAAAATTTAATTTACCCATTTATATTTTAGACAGACCCAATCCATTGGGTGGTTTATTCTCCATGGTGGAAGGCCCAATGCTAGATCAATCATTAAGTAGTTTTATTGGCAGGTTCCCCATGCCTATCAAACATCAATCCACCTTTGGAGAATTAGCAAAGTATTTTAATGATTGTCAAAATTGGAAGGCTGCATTAGAAGTGATACCATGTAAAAATTGGAAAAGAGAAGATTTATTTTTTGATTGGAACATTAAATGGATCAACCCCTCCCCGGCTCTTCAAAATTTTGAAGCCTGCATTCTCTATCCAGGATTATGTTTGTTTGAGGCGACCAATGTTTCTGTGGGTAGAGGTTCGGATTATTCATTTGAATGGATTGGAGCTAGTTGGTTCAATATGCCAGCCATTGTGATGGTTTGGCAAAATATTTTGAAAGACGATATAAAGATTGAAAACTTAAGATTGACCCTGCTCATTGATGATGAAGTGGAAGATATCAAAGGGTTAAGAATAAAAGTAATTGCGCCGAGTGTATTTAATCCAGTTTTAACTGGACTTATTTTATTAAAACTAATCAAAGATATCCACCCACAAGATTTCAAATGGCAGGCTTATCCCACCAATGTGAATCCATCTGGTGCCAATCATTTATCTTTACTTCTTGGTATACCAGATGCAGAAAAATTATTTGATTTACCTCTGAAAGATTGGTTAAATAAAGTTGTATCGGCACTCAAAGTAACACAATGGGAAAAAATAATGGCACCTTATTTATTGTATGATTAACTATTCCATTATGAAAAAAACATTTCTATCTAAAACCATTATTTGGACTCTTTTATCAGGATTTTTTTTCCTTTTAGTGATGACCCTATTAAGAATAGTTTTTGTGTATCGTTTCAAGGCACCTGTTTCAGGGGACAATATTTTAGGCGCAGCCTATAGATTAGGCTTTAGATATGATCTTAGGTATGTTACCATTGTGATGTTATTGATTTTACTTTTTTCCTTCATAAAGCCTGTGCATCCATTTAAACAAAATTTTGGCAAAAAATTAGGGAAAATAATTTGGATGATTTTTGGTACACTTTTATTGTTTTTTTATATGGCAGACTTTATCCATTATGCTTATGTGCACCAAAGATTAAATGCCAGTATTTTAAGCTATATCGACAATCCGCTTATCTCTTTACAAATGATGTGGCAATCCTATCCTATTTTCTTGATTGGATTAATTTTTTTATTGATAGAATTTATCTTGTTTAAATTAATTTCTTTTACTTATGCATTCAGTAATAAATACGAATCATCCAACAGTAAGATTAAAAATATATTCCTACAAATAATTTTCTTTCTTGTGCTAATTTATAGTGCCATTGGAAATATAGTTTATTCAGGAGGCCAATATCCATTAAGATGGAGTGATGCCTATAGTTTAGGAACTGACTACAAAGCCAATGTGGCATTGAATCCCATGCAATCATTTTTTAGTACGCTTAATTTCAGGTCTGCTAAAATAGATACCAACTTAATAAAAAATAATTATGGTTTGTTAGCCAATTATTTGTCTATCCCAAGCAATCAACAGAATGCAAATAGTTTTCAATTTTCAAGAATCAATAGCCCTTTGGCCTATGACACGACTGGGCCTAAAATAAAAAATGTTGTTTTAGTGATATGTGAATCTTTTTCTGCTTACAAAAGTTCGATGATGGGCAATCCACTTAATACCACGCCTTATTTTAATGAGATGAAAAAACAAGGAGTCTATTTTAACAGGGCATTTTCTCCTGCCTATGGAACTGCCAGAGGTGTATGGGCTATTTTAACAGGTACGCCAGATATTTTGGAAGGAAAAACTTCCAGCAGAAACCCATTGGCAGTGGATCAGCATTCCATTATGTCTGAGTTTAAAAATTTTGAAAAATATTATTT
>CAINEG010000191.1 GCA_903847655.1 uncultured Bacteroidota bacterium | reverse complement strand
TGCCAACCACGTTATTGGCACAGCAGCATTATAAGAATTTCTGTGATCGTTTTGCTGATTGGCCGTTTCGGATTGAGGTGGTGTCACGTTTTATTTCGCCTAAAAAGCAAAAGCAAATAATTGGTTTGTGTTTTTCCTGCTATTCGCCGACAAGTAATAAAACAATAAGCATGTAGAAGACCAATGGTAACATTGTTTGGACAGGGGTTCGACTCCCCTCGACTCCACTAAAGGACTTTATCAGTTCAATGATGAAGCCTCCGCATTCAATGTGGGGGCTTTTTTTATAAATGGTGGATGGTGGCTACTTTATTTATGAAAATTTGTGTAATTTGTTTGCTCCAAAACAAGTTTATGAAAAAATACACCTTCTTATTTTTAGTGCTATTGATGGGGGCCTCTAATGCCTTTGCTCAAAAAGTTGCACCACCGGTAATTACTGAAAAATCTGATACTGCAAAACCTGCAAGTAAAAAACCTACATTGACCGATAAAGTAAAAGGCCAGTTAAAAAATGCTGGACTATTTACCTTATATCAGGATACCGCAACGGGCAGTGTACAATTGTACATTAAAAAAGACCAATTGGGTAAAGAGTTTATTTATGAAAGCTTTTCAATAAGCGGGCCTACTAGTTTATTTTTAAATCAAAGTATGCACCGTAGCAATTTGGTTTTTAAAATTAAGAAGGCCTTTGATAAAATCGAGTTTGCCATTGTCAATACTGGATTGTATTATGATAAAAATAATCCAGTCAGTAAAACTGCAGAAGTAGATAAGCCGGAAGCCATTTTCTTTTCTGATAAATACATTGTGGAAGATTCATTGGGCTATTTAGTGAGTGGAGATGGACTATTTATCAGTGAAAAGTTAGATCCCGTAAAACCCAATATGCCACCAGGTCCTGGATCGGCAGGTATTTTTAATTTAGGCAACTTAAATCAAAGCAAATCCAAGTATGCGCAACTTCGTTCTTTTAGCGACAACACAGATGTAGTCGTAGATCTTTCTTATGACAATCCAACAGTCACTGCAGATGGTGGACCAGACATCGCAGATCCTCGATATGTGAGAGTGCGCATGCAACATAGTTTTATTGCTATGCCAGAAAATAAATTTGTGCCAAGAAAAGATGATCCAAGAGTGGGTTATTTTATGACAGAGCGCAATGATTTAACCAGCATTAGCCCAACCCCTTATAAAGACATGATACATCATTGGGATCTACAGAAAAAAGATCCTGCTGCAGCCATCAGCGAGCCGGTGGCTCCATTAGTGTATTGGATTGAAAATACCACACCGCATGAATTCAGACAAATTATTTACGATGCTGGAATGAAATGGAATGAAGCATTCGAAAAGGCAGGATTTAAAAATGCTTTAGAAATGAAAATTATGCCAGATACGGCTACTTGGGATCCAGCAGATATTCATTACAATGTAATCAGATGGGTGGCCTCTTCACAACCTTCATACGGTGCCATTGGACCAAGTTTTGTGAATCCAAGAACTGGTCAAATATTGGGGGCGGATATTACAGTGGAGTGGTTTTCTGGTAATGCATCACCTATCAATGATGAATTATACAATGGATCCTCTACATCATCATTGAATAACATTGTAGGTGCACATTTTGCCACCAAGGACAATTGCAATTTAGCCAATGAATTAAAAGCGCAATACAGCGCAGGCCTTACCTTACTAGAAGTAGATGGGGCAGCTGCTCCTGAAATTAAATTATTGCACCAACAATATTTAACTTATTTAATCTTGCATGAAATGGGGCATACCCTGGGTTTGAATCATAATATGAAAAGCAGCCAAATGTTGTCACCAGCTGAAGTCAATGATATCAGCATTACACATAAAATTGGATCGATGGGTTCTGTAATGGATTATCCAGCCATCAATTTTGCCTTGGATAAATCTAAACAAGGAGATTTCTATACCACCAAGGCAGGGCCTTATGATTTATGGGCTATTGAATATGGTTATAGGCAATTTAATGCCGATGAGGAAGAAGCTGGTTTAAATAAAATTTTATCAAGAAGTACAGAACCTCAATTAGCTTTTGGCAATGATGGAGACGATATGCGCGCTCCAGGTTCTGGTATTGATCCAAGAATTAACACCAATGATTTTACCAATGATGCCATTGCTTATGCCGAAGATAGATTTAAGATAGTGAATAATTTGATGGGCAAAATGGTAGCTAAATATTCTAAGACAGGGAAATCTTATGCTGAACTTAGAACTAGATACGGAAGTTTATTAAATCAAAGAAGAAACATGATTGGTGCCGTGAGTCGTTATATAGGGGGGGTGTATATTGATCGTTCCTTCCCTGAACAAAAATCTACCACCAAGCCTTATACCCCCACACCCTTAGCAGTTCAGAAAAGAGCGATGGCCACCTTGGCTAAGTATGCATTTGCACCCAATGTATACGATCAGGATGCGCAAGTGTTCCCTTACTTACAAATGCAAAGAAGAGGGTTTAATCAAGGCCGAGGAGAGGATTATAAAGTAACTGCCAATTTAAATTCCTTGTCTACAAGTGCATTTGATCAAATTTTACATCCAAATACTTTACAAAGAATTACCAATACAAGTTTGTATGGCAATCAATACAGCGTGGCAGAAGTGATGAATGATTTAGTTAAAAACGTATTTGATGCAGACTTAGGCGGAAATGTAAATGTGTACAGACAATATTTACAAACTTCTTTTGTAAAAACTACTGCGCAATTATTAGACAATCCAGCCTTAGATCAAGTATCAAAATCGGCGCTTTATTATACTTTGAAAAAATTAAAAACAAAATTGAGTGCTGCAACCCTTGGTAATGAAGAGACCAAGGCGCACAGAGCAGCCATGATTTTTATCATTGAAAAAGCTTTAAAAACCAACTAATTTGAGCTTAATAAAAATTAAAATCATGAAAAAATTATTAAACATAGGACTGGCATTGTTTGCAATGCTGATTGCAAGTGCCAGCATGGCAAACAATGATCCAGAGTTTTCAGCGCCAGTAGAAGGCCGTTGGGACTTAACCGTGAATATGGGCGGTGATCGTATCGCAGCTTCTTGGTTGGAAGTAAGACATTCAGGTGTGAACTGTTTGACTGGTCGTTTTGTAGGTGATGGTGGAAGTGCTCGCCCTATTTCTTTATTAATATTTAAGGAAGGCAAGCTAAGTTTTCATATTCCAGCACAATGGGAAAAAACCGATAAAGAAATGATTTTCGAAGCCAATTACAAAAACGATCAATTGGAAGGGACTATCATTAGCACGATGGGTAAAACTTATACATTTACTGGAGTACGCGCGCCTAAATTAATTAGAGAAAAAGCGCCAGTATGGGGCACACCCATTCAATTGTTTAATGGAAAAAATTTGGAGGGTTGGGTGCCACTTGGTAAAAACAATCAATGGGTAGTGGAGAAGGGTATCTTAAAAAGTCCTCAGTCAGGTGTCAATATAAGAACCAATAAAACTTTCAATGATTTTAAATTGCATATTGAATTTCGTTATCCCAAAGAAAGTAATAGTGGAGTTTATTTAAGAGGCAGGTATGAAGTACAAGTAGAAGACAGCAAAGGCAAAGAACCCTTAAATATTTATTTGGGTGGGGTTTATGGTTTCATTGATCCTTTATGGATGATGGCCAAAGAAGCAGGGGAATGGCAATCTTATGACATTACCTTGGTAGGTCGTCTGGTGACTGTGGTAGTGAATGGAAAAAAAGTAATTGAAAGTCAACCCATTCCTGGAGTAACAGGCGGCGCCTTGGATGCCAATGAGTCTGAACCAGGTCCTATTATGATGCAAGGCGATCATGGCCCAATAGAATACAGAAATATTATTCTAACGCCTGCTAAATAACAATAGTTAAGATCGAATAATAAAAAGCCTCCAAATTTTGGGGGCTTTTTACTTTGAGCTATCAAATATCAATAGGGGTATTGATTTTAATCATGTTTAATGCTTTCGCAAGGCGCTTATTTTGTGCAAAACAAAAAATAAGCAATGGTGCATCCTTACAATTACGCTTCGGCGAATGAAGCTTTAAATTTAATTCAAAGTGGACAAAGAATTTTTGTTCATGGCAGTGCTTGCACCCCTTTGTTTTTATTAAGAGAATTGGCAAAGCATAAAGATAGATTGGTGGGCACCGAAATTGTATCTATCACTTTACAAGGAGAAATTGAACTGGCTAAAAAGGGATATGAAAAGGCCTTTCATATCAATTCACTTTTTGTTTCCGAACCCATTCGGCAAGCGGTGGCCGAAGGTCGTGCCGATTTTATTCCTGCATTTTTAAGTGATATACCCGATATGATGCGCAGTGTTTTGCCCATCGATGTTGCCATGGTGCAGGTATCCCCTCCAGATATCCATGGCTACTGTACTTTAGGGACTTCCGTGGATGTGGCGCGCACTGCAGTGAATTGTGCTAAAATTATTATTGCTCAAGTGAATCCTCAAATGCCTAGAACACATGGGGATGGGATGATACATACCGACCGATTTACTGCCATGGTTTTTCATGATGAAGCATTGCCAGAAGTAAATTATGCAGCATCTGTTACAGAGGAGGAATTAAAAATTGGAAACCATGTAGCTGGTTTGATAGAGGATGGCAGTACACTGCAAGTAGGTATAGGGGCGATACCTGATGCGGTGTTGAAAGCTTTGAACGGGCATAAAAATTTAGGCATGCATACCGAAATGTTTAGTGATGGGGTCATTGATTTATTTGAGAAAGACATCATCAACAATAGTAAGAAAAAAATTCATCCCAATAAATTAGTGACTTCTTTTGCCTTAGGCACAAAAAAATTATACAATTATATCAACGACAATCCAGCCATTGCATTTTTAGATATCGATTATGTGAATGACCCGCATGTGATTAGGCGCAATCCTAAAGTGATTGCCATCAATAGTGCCGTAGAAGTGGATATCACTGGCCAGGTTTGTGCAGATAGTATTGGCAGTTATCAATTCAGTGGCATTGGTGGTCAGATGGATTTTATGCGTGGGGCCGCATTAAGTGAAGGGGGCAAGCCCATTATTGCCTTAAACAGTAGAACCAACAAAGGAAAATCTAAAATAGTTCCTTATTTGCAGGAAGGGGCAGGGGTAGTCACCACCAGAGGGCATGTGCATTATATTGTGACAGAATATGGAGTAGCCTATTTGTATGGAAAAAATCTAAGACAAAGAGCTCAGCTATTAATTGATATCGCACACCCCGATGACCGAGAAGCACTTTCAAGAAAATGTTTTGAAAGGTTTAAGTTATTTTAATTTAAACCTTGGGTTGTTATCTTTCAAAAACAACTTCTTCATAAGGCAGTCTAAACCTTGGCCCCCAAATACCTTCTTCGGTGCCCTTGCCCACCGAAATAATCATATTGATTTCTGCACCAGCAGGCAGTTGCAATGCTTTTTTTACTCTTAGTTCATCAAAGCCCTCCATAGGGCAGGATTCAAATCCTTCTGCGGCAATAGACAACATAAAAGTTTGTGCGGCTAATGCACAAGATTTGTGCACCGTTACTCTTTGGTCTGCCTTGCCACCAAAACGCATAAAAGGTTTACGGAGTCCCATAAAAAAACTTAGACATCTTCTTACAAAAGCAAATAGTCCGAAAATATCGGAACGATAGGCGAGGGGCATTAATTTTCCATAATAATCCAAGCCTCTTTTTTGAAGTTTATTGGGTTCGCCTTTGATGCCAGCTTTCAATCTATCATAATTCCATTTGGCATGTTGTTTCCATAAGTCTTTTCGCGTAACAAAGACCACAATTTCTTTGGCAGTTTTAGCAGCATTCTGTCCTAAACACAAATCGCCATATTTCTTTTTCTCCTCTTCAGATCTAATCCAATAAAATTCCCACAATTGCATATTGCTGCTATTGGGCGATAAAATGGCTCTTTCTAAACTTCTTTTGATGACCTCTGCTGGAACTTCTACCAAGGGATCAAACTTTCTATTGGACCTTCTTCTGTTAATTATTTCTTGAAATTCGCTGGAATACATATTGCTTTTGCTTTATTTTAATTAAATTAGTGCTTGAATTTAGCACTTGCGGCTTGCAAATAAACCAAAATTTTCCTACTAATGCTAAAAAAAGTACTACTTGGGTTTGCTTTTATCCTTATTGTATTGATAGGGTTATCGTATACACCAAGATTCTCTCATTTGAGAAATTTTGCCCTTTGGGGAAAACATACCATTCACGATTATAAAACACATCCTACTCGTTTAGTCGCCAGTGGAGGAGCACCTCAGTTTTGGCCTTTAGATAGTAATTACAATAAAGGCGTGATTCCAGATTCTTTAATGAAGATTATTGATTCTAATAATACCCATGCTTTTTTGGTGATTCAAAATGGGAAATTATTGTATGAGCAATATTGGGATGGGTATACCCCTAAAACATTAAGCGGATCCTTCTCGGCTGCTAAAAGTATTATTTCCTTACTCATTGGCATTGCATTAGATGAAGGAAAAATAAAATCCTTGGACGAGCCAGTAGGTAATTATGTGCCTCATTTCAAAACCAGTGGTTTGGAAAAAGTACGCATCAAAGATTTATTGACCATGAGTTCTGGCACCAATTATTTAGAATCGGATAAAAGTTATTTTAGTTTAAATGCGACTGGTTATTATGGGGATGATGAAGCTTATTTGATTGATCAACTAAAATACAAAGAGCCATCGGGCAGTACTTGGGATTATCGTAGTGCGGATACGCAAGTGTTGGGGTTTATCGTAGAAAAAGTATTTGGGGACAATATCTCCCATTTAGTTAGCGAGCGTTTTATGAAACCCATGGGCGCCGAAGCAGATGCATTATGGTTATTGGATGGAGCTAAAAAACATGAGAAAACATTTTGTTGTTTCAATGGGGTGGCACATGACTATGCTAGGTTTGGCCAATTGGTATTGAACAAAGGTAAATGGGGAGATAAACAAATTGTTTCTGAAAGTTATGTACAAGCAGCTACCACACCTGCTACGTATTTAAAAGACACTTATGAAAACAACAATCCTGTGGATTTTTATGGCTATCAGTATTGGATCGTCCATCATAGAGGCTTAAGTGTAGCTGCACAAAATGGATTGTTTGGCCAATATGTGTTTATTATCAAGGAAAAGAATGCGGTCGTGGTAAGACTGGGCGAATCAAAAGTAATCAAGCCCATTCATCATTCTCAACCTGAAAACTTTTCTTATATAGATGCGGCTTTGTCCATTCTTAAATAAAGAGAAAAAAATAGCGTATTGAAATAAAAAAAGCCTTCTGAATAATCAGGAGGCTTCTTTATTTATAGGGAATATTTTTTAAAATTTAATCTTAGATCAAATCCATGGCTTTTACAAAATAAGTAAAAGTACCTGGAAGCGCTAGCCAGAAAAATTCTCTGTGTAAGATGATTAAGGCCACTAAAACGACCGCCCATGTAAAACATAGTGCCCAGTATTTTTTTGTATTTTTTTGTGCTTCCATTGTTGAAATTAATATAATTGTTTAAAGAGGCTATTTTATTCGGGGCAAATATACATTTTTTGTTTTATTTATTTGGACTATAAGTATATTTTAAATCTACTTTCCAACCTTTTTTGCTATTGACCACTTTAAGTTGATGGGGAATTTTATCCATTGAACTTTGGTAGCTAATGATGCTTTGGTTGCTATCGATGGTCTTTACTTCATTAATCTGTATAGAGGCCTGTCTTAATTGCTGCCTTCCTTCCTTGTCTAAGGCAAAATATTGGAGGGAGATACCCTTAAAATAGCTTTGATTTTCGGGATTGTCCAATAGGTAATTGACTGCTTTGTTGAAATCGCCTTGGTTGCAATTTTCTAAGAAGTACCTGCCACCGTCAAGGGCATTGTCTGCCATTTCATGATTGGCCTTATCGCTACAACTCATTGCCAAAACAAGCATTCCGATAAGTATAAAGGCTTTAGTTTTTAGTGGTTTCATTGGGAGCAAAGTTAAGCCAATTTGCCATTGAGTCAAGGCTGGTTTTGTAAATTGGCAGCTTGCTTGGTTTATATTAATTTTGCTAGTAGGATCAACCACCTAAATATGATAAAAGATAAATTGATGAAGCAGATTGTTGCTAAGCAATCCTATTTATGTGTGGGTTTGGATTCCGATATAGAAAAATTACCGGCAGGTATGCCTAAGACAGCCCAAGGGGTAATCGATTTCAATAAAGCCATTATCGATGCAACTGCGCCTTACTGTGTGAGTTATAAAATCAATACCGCTTTTTATGAATCCTTGGGGGTGAAAGGTTGGCAAGCCATGGAAGAAACTTTGGAGCATATTCCGAGCACACATTTTACGATAGCAGATGCAAAAAGAGGAGACATTGGAAATACTTCGGCACAGTATGCAAAAACATTTTTTGAGGTTTTGCCCTTTGATGCCATCACGGTAGCACCCTATATGGGCAAGGACAGCATTGAACCTTTCTTAGCCTATAGCAATAAATGTACCATTGTTCTTGGCTTAACCTCCAACATAGGAAGTCAAAATTTTGAACAACAAAAATTAGCCAGCGGACAATTTTTATATGAGTCTGTTTTGGAACAAGTAGCTTCTTGGGGTTCAGCAGATCAAATCATGTTTGTAGTGGGTGCCACCAAGGCCAAAGAATTTGAAAGCATTCGTAAAATTATTCCAGCACATTTTATATTGGTACCTGGAGTGGGTGCGCAAGGTGGTAGCTTAGCAGAAGTGACTAAATACGGTAAAAACAATGAAGTTGGCTTATTGGTTAATGCCAGTAGAGCCATCATTTTTGCCAGCAATGGAAATGACTTTGCCGAAAAAGCAGCCCTTGCAGCAAAGGATTATGCGCAAGAAATGAAAGCCCTATTAATCTAATTTAATCGTTTCTCCTTCCGATTTTGCAATGACCAAGGTGGCAGCACTGTTGCCAATGATATTGGTAATGGCTCTTGCCTCACTCATGAATTTATCTACCCCCAATAAAAAAGCCAGCCCTTCCATAGGAATTTTTTGAAGTGTGGCTAAGGTAGAAGCAAGCACAATAAATCCACTGCCTGTGACACCTGCGGCACCTTTTGAAGTAAGCATTAAGATTAAAATCATTGTTACTATTTCAGCGTTACTTAATTGCACATTGTACAATTGTGCAATGAATATCACTGCCATAGATAAATAAATAGAAGTCCCATCTAAATTAAAAGAATAACCAGTAGGCACCACCAAGCCCACCACCGATTTTGAGCAGCCCATCTTTTCAAGCTTATTCATCAGCGATGGCATGGCAGGTTCGGAAGAGGAAGTGCCAAAGACGATGAGCAATTCTTCTTTGATATTTTTGATTAATTGGAAAATAGAAAGTTGATAATATTTTAAAATAAGTCCTAGCACAAGCACAATAAAAATAGCCATGGTCAAATACATCGTACCCATTAATTTACCTAAAGGGATCAGTGTTTTTAATCCATATTTACCAATGGCAAAGGACATGCCACCCAGGGCGCCCAAGGGCGCTAAATACATGACAAATTTTAATCCAAGAAAAACATAATGAGTTAATCTGCCCAAAAGATGAATGTATTTTTCTCTTTTGTTTAAAAAGTTTAAGGCGATGCCGAGTACAATGGCCAGTAACAAAATTTGCAAGTTCGTATTTTGTTGAATGATGGCCCATAAATCAAAATGAGTAGCTTGGGTATATTTAGAAGGATCTTGCATTTGCAAACCCTCTTTATTAATATTTCCTGGTTGAATCCAAAGGGCCATAAGCACTCCGATGGCTAAAGAAAGGGTGCTTACAATTTCAAAATAGACCAATGATTTGATCCCAATTCGTCCTACTTTTTTTAAATCGCCCATGCTGGCAATGCCCAAAGAAACGGTAAGAAAAATAATGGGGTAGGTGAAAATTTTAATCAGGCTGATAAAACCTTTTGCCAATGGTTCTAGTTGAACTGCCTTTGCCGGGGAATAAATGCCTAAGAGAATACCTGCAATAATGGCCAGTAAAACATAGAAACTTAAGTGCGTGATTACTTTTCTCATATGAATTATTGTTATTGTAAATATACTTTTTTACTGTCGTTTCTGCTACCTTTGTACAAGTTTGTTTATTATCTAAAATTATCTATTATGGCAGTCAGAGCCGACTTATTTGAATCACCAGATTATTACCAATTGGATGAATTGCTTTCAGAAGAGCAACGCATGGTGCGCACTGCCATTAGAGATTATGTAAAAAAAGAAATTTCTCCCATCATTGAAGATTATGCACAACGTGCCGAATTCCCTACTCAAATTATAAAACAATTAGGTGATCTTGGATGTTTTGGTCCAACGGTACCTGTGGAGTATGGAGGTGGTGGCTTGGATTATATTAGCTATGGCCTCATGATGCAAGAATTAGAAAGAGGGGACAGCGGTGTGAGAAGTACCGCAAGTGTGCAAGGTTCATTGGTGATGTTTCCTATTTATGCCTATGGCAATGAAGCACAAAAGAAAAAATATTTACCCAAATTAGCCTCTGGGGAATGGTTGGGTTGTTTTGGTTTGACCGAGCCTGATCATGGATCAGATCCATCTAGTATGTTGACCAATTATAAAGAGGCAGGAGACCATGTGATTTTAAATGGTGCTAAAATGTGGATTAGCAATGCCCCTTTTGCACAAGTAGCGGTAGTATGGGCAAAAAATGAAGCGGGAGAGATTAAAGGAATTATTGTTGAAAGAGGAATGGAAGGTTTTTCAACACCTACTACGCATGGCAAATGGAGTTTAAGGGCCAGTGCCACTGGAGAATTGGTTTTTGATAATGTGAAAGTACCTAAAGAAAATATATTACCCAATGTAAAAGGATTGAAAGGTCCTTTGGGTTGTCTAAGTAAAGCAAGGTATGGTATTGCTTGGGGGGCCTTAGGTGCCGCCATGGATTGTTACGATACGGCTTTGCGTTATAGTAAAGAGCGCGTTCAGTTTGGGAAACCCATTGCCGCCTTTCAATTGCAACAAAAAAAGTTAGCCGAAATGGTGACTGAAATTACCAAAGCACAATTGATGGTTTGGAGATTGGGTGTGTTGATGAACGAGGGTCGTGCCACTCCTGCGCAAATTAGTATGGCCAAAAGAAATAGTTGTGAAATAGCTGCTCAGATTGCAAGAGAGGCAAGACAAATATTAGGAGGCATGGGCATTACAGGAGAGTATTCCATCATGAGACATATCATGAACTTAGAAAGTGTGCTTACCTATGAAGGAACACATGATATTCATTTATTGATTACTGGGATGGACATCACCGGTTTTAATGCGTTTAAATAGTCCTAAAAAATGGCTGCTGAAAAAATATTTTTAATTGGGATGATGGGTTCTGGAAAAAGTTTCTGGACAAAAAAAATGGCCAAGTGGATTAAATCGGCCGGCTATGACTTAGACGATTTGATTGAAATGACCGAAGAAAAAACCATTGCAGAAATTTTTGAAGAAGATGGGGAAGATCATTTCAGAAAACTAGAAGCTAAAATTTTAAGGTGGTTCAAGGAGAAAAAAAAGTTTGTGTTGGCTACGGGTGGCGGCACGCCTTGTTTTCAGGACAATATGTCTTGGATGAAAAAAGAAGGCATTGTTATTTGGTTGGATGAATCGGTAGAAGTATTGGTGCAAAGATTAATTGCAGAAAAAGCCCATCGCCCTCTAATTGCAAATTTGTCTGATGAAGCACTAGCTAATTTCATTCAGCAAAAATTGGTCGAAAGATATGCCTATTACCAACAGGCTAATTACCGATTAAGTTCAGCACAAATCACAGAGGCTGGCTTAAAAAAATTAATCTTAAAACATGCATCGTAAAATATTAATTGGGGGCTTAATTTTTTCTTTAATTGCAGTGCTACTTGGCGCTTTTGGAGCGCATACCTTAAAAACTTATGTGTTGACGGATCGTGTCACCATTTTTGAAACCGGCGTTAGGTATCAATTCATCCATGCAATGGCACTCATTGCCCTATCTATTTATGGCAGTCAAAACCAAGCAGCAATGGGGGAACAAAAATGGCTAGGATGGGCTGCATATTTTTTTATTATAGGTATTTTTTGTTTTAGTGGATCCTTGTATTTATTGGTTTTAACGACCATTTTTAATATTTCATGGGCCAGTTTTTTAGGCCCCATCACACCCATCGGCGGATTGTTTTTTATGCTAGGGTGGATGAGCTGGCTAAGGGTTGTTTTTAAGCATAAAGTGGATAAGTAGCCTTCTCCTTTTTCAATTTTACACATTTGCTCAAATTCCTTTTTGGTCCTATACAGATAACTTATATTTGTTATCATGGCAAATACGCTTAAAGGCAAAAAAGAACCCAAGGTTTCAGTAGACGCACTTAACCCAGACAAAGAATCTGATGTTTCTGTAACTGAAGTAGTAAAGGATGAACGAACTTCTAAAATATTCGGGGCTATCAGCTTGTTGATTACTTTATTTTTATTTGTTGCCTTTACCTCTTATTTATTTACTTGGCAAGAAGACCAAGACATGGTTCAACTTTGGCGTACTCATTTATTTACAGTCAATGATTTGAAGGCGAATAATTTAATGGGGTATATAGGGGCTTTTGTAGCGTATCAAATTATGTTCAATGGATTTGGCCTACCTGCCTATTTACTTTGTTCCTTCTTTTTTGTTTTAGGGGTGAACTTATTTTTCACTAAACCCATTTTTAGTTTATGGAGAAACCTACGTTATGTAATTGTAGGTTTATTAATATTGAGTACCTCTTTTGCCTTTATCACACAAGGTGCCTTGTTTTCTTGGGGTGGGGCACTCGGCGAATACAGCAGCAGTTGGTTAATCAAATGGATTGGTAGTTTTGGAACAGGTGCTTTGTTGTTGGTCGCTGGGTTTAGTTATTTCATCTGGAGGTTCAATCCAAGTTTCAATGTACCAAGTTTTGATTTTCTAAAACCTAAGGTAAAGGAAGAAGTTTTTGTGACAGAGGATACCGAAGAAGCAGTGAAACAAGAATGGGATTTGAATGCCCCTGAAAATAAAAATGAAGCATTTAGTGCCAATACTTTAAAAAATGATACAGTGGTGGAGCCATTAACCAATGGAACATCCTTTGATGAAATTGATTTGGTAGAAGAACCTACCATTGCATCAATGGAATTGGCGCCCACTTTAATTGAAGAGCCAGTAGCCACCATTATTGAGCCTACGAATATAGAAGATTTTAATGGAGAGTTGTTAGAGGACCTAGATTTAGAAATCAAAGATCTAGCAAAAGAGGCCATTGTGCCAGTGGGTAGTATCGGTACACAATATGATGCCACTTTGGATTTGAAAAATTACAAGTATCCGCATTTAAATTTATTGGAAACGCATGGCTCTGAAAAAATTGTGCAGGATCCTGAAGAATTAGAAACACATAAGAATCAAATCATAGCTACACTTAAAAATTATGATATTGCCATTCAAAGAATAGCTGCTACTGTGGGTCCTACCGTTACTTTATATGAAATAGTTCCAGCACCTGGGGTACGTATTAGTCGCATTAAGAATTTGGAAGATGATATTGCTTTAAGCTTAGCCGCCTTAGGCATTCGTATCATCGCACCCATTCCTGGGAAGGGGACCATTGGCATTGAAGTGCCAAATATTCGCAAGTCGGTGGTGAGTATGAAAACATTACTAGCCAGTGAAAAATTTCAAACCAGTAAATTTTCTTTACCTATTGCTATTGGTAAAAAAATTGACAATGAAAATTTTATAGTTGATTTAGCAAGCATGCCGCACTTGTTAATGGCTGGTGCAACAGGACAAGGGAAGTCGGTAGGTTTAAATGCGATCTTGGTTTCCTTACTCTATAAGAAACATCCATCTCAATTGAAGTTTGTATTAGTAGATCCTAAAAAAGTAGAGTTGAGTTTATACCGTGTCATTGAAAAACATTTCTTGGCTAAATTACCTGGAGAAGAAGACGCGATTATTACAGACACGAAAAAAGTAATCAATACCTTAAATGCCTTATGTATTGAAATGGACAATAGGTATGATTTATTAAAAGAAGCAGGCTGTAGAAACATTAAAGAATACAATGAAAAATTTACATCGCGTAAATTGAATCCAGAAAAGGGGCATCAGTTTTTACCCTTTATTGTTTTGGTGGTGGATGAGTTTGCCGATTTAATTATGACTGCAGGTAAGGAAGTGGAAATGCCCATTGCGCGTTTGGCTCAATTGGCAAGAGCGGTGGGTATCCATTTAATTATTGCTACCCAAAGACCAAGTGTAAATATTATTACAGGCACTATTAAAGCCAATTTCCCTGCACGTATTGCCTTTAAAGTGTCCAGTAAAATTGACAGTAGAACTATTTTAGATGCTGGTGGGGCAGAGCAATTGATTGGTAAGGGAGATATGCTGGTAAGTTACAATGGTGAAATTACGCGTTTGCAATGTGCTTTTGTGGATACCCCAGAAGTGGATCGTGTTTGTTCCTTTATTGCAGATCAAAAAGGCTACCCACAAGCATTCCTATTACCAGAATATATAGATGAAAAAGAAATGGACGCAGGTAATTTTGATGCAGGCGCAAGGGATGTATTATTTGAAGAAGCGGCCAAATTGATTGTGCATGCGCAAATGGGCTCTACCTCCTTAATTCAAAGAAGAATGAAATTGGGCTACAATAGAGCAGGTAGGTTGATGGATCAATTAGAATCTGCTGGTTTGGTAGGACCCAGTCAGGGCAGTAAGCCAAGAGAGGTATTGTACAAAACAGAGGCTGAATTGAACGTATTTTTACAAAAGAACCTATAGGAAAGTTATTTTTTTATTAAAAAATGGCGTCTAGACTTCCTAAGGCCTTAAATCATTAATTTTGTCCAAGTTGGATTTGCTATAAATATATACCATGAGATTATTTTACCTATTGGTCGCGTTTTTTACTGTTTTCAACGTCTCTGCTCAAAAAGACAGTCAGGCCAAGGCAATTTTAGATCAAATTGGGGCCAAAGTAAAGGGGTCAAAGGGTATTTTAGTAAGCATTGAGCTTATATCTAAAAACAGCAAAGGAAAAGCCTTGGGGTCTAAATCCATCAATTTGAAGATGAAAGGAGACAAATATTTATTAAAGCAAGGGGGTACAGAGATTCTTTGTGATGGGTCGACCATTTATAATTTTGATGGGGTAAACACTATTTCCAAGTCCAATATTTCCGAATCGGATCAAACCCTAAGTCCGCAAAAATTATTATCAGGTAACTACGATAAAGACTTCAATTACAGCGTTTTAAGTCAAAATAGTAATTCAGCAACCATTGAGCTTATTCCTATCGACAAACGCAAGAGTTTCCAGAAAGTGACCTTGGTCATTGACAAGCTAAAATCGGCACTTTCCACTGCCACAATTTTGGATAAAAGCAATAACAGCACATTTGTTAAAGTACTGTCTATTAACTACACCGTCGTATTAATCGATAAAATATTCCTATTTGATCGATCTAAATATCCAAAAAACGTCGAAATTTTTGATTGATTTACGCCTTTTCCACGTATCTTCGCAGCCGAAATAAAAAAATAAAACCGTAGTTAACAGTTAACTACAAAAAAAGAAGTTTTTACAATGGCTACCTTAACAAAAGAAAAAAAAGCAGGCATATTTGCCGAATTTGGCGGTAAAGCAACAAACACTGGTTCTATCGAAGGACAAGTCGCTTTATTAACCGAGCGTATTGCGCACATCTCAGGTCACCTGAAAGCAAACCACAAAGACCATTCAACTCAAAGAGGGTTGATGCAATTAGTGGGTCAGCGTAAGCGTTTATTGGTTTATTTACAAAAACATAACCTAACTGGTTACCGCGCTCTAATTGAAAAATTAGGTTTAAGAAAATAATTCAAGAAGAACTTATTAATAAGCTGTCCCAACTGCACAACACGGTTGGGATTAGTTGTTTATATACTTTCAGTTTTTCCTTGCGATCAACTGTATAAAAAAAATTAAAATGTTAGTACAACCAAAATCGGTAAAATTTGAAATAAATCCTGGTCAAGAAGTATTCATTGAAACAGGTAAATTAGCACGTCAAGCAGACGGTGCTGTTACAGTAAGACAAGGCAATTGTATTTTACTTGCCACCGTGGTGGCCAATAAAGATCCTAAAGAAGGGCAAGACTTTTTTCCTTTAAGCGTAGACTACCAAGAAAAATTTGCATCAGCTGGTCGTATTCCTGGTTCTTTTTTCAAAAGAGAAGCACGTTTAAATGATTATGAAATATTAACCAGTCGTTTAATTGACCGTGCACTTCGTCCTTTATTCCCTGAAGATTATTTATGTGATGTTCAAGTATTAATCTCTTTGATATCAAGTGATGAAAATGTAATGCCCGATTCATTAGCCTGTCTTGCAGCATCAGCAGCATTAGCAGTTTCTAATATTCCTATTAAAGAAATTATTTCTGAAGTACGTATTGGCCGCATCAAAGGAGAATTTATTATCAATCCTTCTAAAGCACAATTAGCTATTTCGGATTTTGAATTTTTAATTGCTGCTACTGAAAAGAATTTGATGATGGTGGAAGGAGAAGCAAAAGAATGTTCTGAAGAAGAATTAGTTCAATGTTTAGAAATTGCACATGAAGCTATTCGCAAACAAATTAAAGCACAAGCAGAGTTAAGAAAAGTAGTAGGTATTACAGAAGTGCGTGATTATAAAAAACCAGAACAAGACCAAGCAATTAAAGATAAAGTATATGCATTCGCTAAAGCGAAAGTAACAGCGATTG
>CAINEG010000190.1 GCA_903847655.1 uncultured Bacteroidota bacterium | reverse complement strand
GAATTAGGCAAAACCTATACCATTACATGCTCAAGCATAGGTTACACCACTAAAGAAATTTCCGATATTACTTCAGATAAGAATTCTTCCATTGAAATTGGTTTGTTAAGAGCTAAGAATAAGCAGTTGGCAGATGTGGTGGTAAAAAGTTCTTCCAAAAAAGAGACAGCTGCTTCTATTTTTGCAATGCAAAAGAATAGCTCCTCTATCTCAGATGGTATTTCGTCTGAAACCATAAAAAAATCACCAGATAAAAATATTGGCGACGTTTTAAAAAGAGTATCTGGAGCTTCCGTTCAGGACAATAAATTTGTGATTGTTAGAGGATTGAACGAAAGGTACAATACCGCCTTATTGAATAACTCAATTTTGCCTAGTACAGAGCCTGATAAAAGAGCCTTTTCTTTTGATATTATTCCAAGTTCATTGATTGATAATTTATTAATATTCAAATCTTCAACACCCGATTTGCCAGGGGATTTTTCTGGAGGAGCGATAAAAATCACTACCAAGGATTATCCATCTCAAAAAATTTCTGAATTTTCCATCTCTACTAGCTATAACGACAATACCACTTTTAAGAATTTCTATGGCGGTTTACCTAATGATGCCAATGAAGCTACAGGTTTTTTAAGTTCTGCTAGGGATTTACCAACCGCTTATAAAAATGTAGGTTCAAAATTAATTTTACAATCTGCTTCAGCTAAGAATTCGATAACTAAATCTTTTCCTAATGCATTTGGTCAAGAAGTGTTAAATAAGGCAATGCCAAGTACAAGTTATAATTACTTGGGGGGCAATACCAAAGTATTAGACAATGGCAATAAATTAGGCTATATCTATTCTATCTCCTACAGCAATAGTTACAAAACATTTTTTAGAGATAGGGGCGATTATCAAGTCTATGATTTTTTATTAAATCAGAGCAATACGACCAATTACGAACAAAAGAATGGAATATCGGCTTTATTGAATGTTACCTATTCATTTAAAAAATCTAAACTTTCTTTTAAAAATATTTTCAACAATGATCTAGTAAGGTCATTTTCAACAAGGACTGGAAAAGATGTGGCCAATGCACCTGACTATTTCTTAATTAAAAGTCAAAACTCAGAGGCACAACAAGCTGGTTTATACAATTCAGTGATTGAAGGGGTGCATAATTTAAATAAAGATTGGTTGTTAGATTGGAATACCAATTTTAGTACTACTTATCGTTATCAACCAGATCAAAAAATTCTATCATTTAGAACTGCATTTAACAATGATAAAGACTATTACTTAAAATTAGGTAATGAGAATTCTCCAGAAATTAGAAACGCTGGCCGTGTATACACCGATTTAACTGAAAACATTTATGGCGGTAATGTAAACATGACTAAGAATTTTCAATACTTAGGCAATTCTCAAAAAATCAAATTTGGTTCTATGGTTTATTATAGAGAAAGAACAGTCAAGGTTAATGCATTAGGTTTTGCTTCCACAAATGCCTTTGGATCTTTAATTAATGAAAATACCTCAGCTACCTTCAATAATATATTTAGTGCTACAAATATTGACAAATACAGTCTAACCTTAGCAGATATTGCCACTAACTCTGTGGGATATGATGCCAATGCATTAATGTCATCTGGTTATGCGATGTATGATGGGAAGCTTTCCAACAATATTAAATTAACCGCTGGCGCAAGGGTTGAAAGTTATACTCAAAAACTAAATACATTGAATCAAAAAGAGACTAATCTTGATAATTTTGATGTATTGCCATCTGCCTTATTGACCTACTCTTTATCCAATAAGACAAACTTTAGAATAGGTGCTTCACAAACT
>CAINEG010000189.1 GCA_903847655.1 uncultured Bacteroidota bacterium | reverse complement strand
GAGGGTCAATGAATGGCCTCAAACTAATCTTGCCAAGGACCAGGCTTAGATAGATCAGCAAAAATTGCCACCACATCAGGTTGCACCTTTTTAAAACTTCAAGGCTCTTCTGGTGCTTACCAATAACAACAATATTTGAATAGCCTTTAAATTTAAGCCTTGCTACTAAATTTTGACCGATAAGGCCGGGTCCGCCAGGTAGGATTATTTTAAGATTTGAATTTGCTTTTTTCATGACGTTGCTTTTCTTAAGATTAGCTAATATTTCGAAGAAGCTTTTGACTTCAAAATACATCCATTATCAATTAATATATTTATTGGCCCCTTCTTTAAAGCGTCTTTTCTAACATAGCCTTTAAAGCCAGAATATAATGCATTAAGACCAAATGCTCTAGAAATATCAACTCTCTTAATACCAACAAAGCCAGCGCCAGCAGGAAATTCTGAATTATCAAATATCCGCAATGTCTTTAATGAGGATTTAATATTTTTGTCGTAAATCCAGCCATAAATAAAATAGTAATCGTTATTAAATTCTAGTTTTTTGATTAAATCTAGGTTGCCCAAACAAGAATTGGAGCTTTGAACATTTAACTTTTGTGAAGATTTTATAAATTTATTAAGCTGGTATATGTCCCCGTAGCCAAAAATTGAATGTCCTTTTTCATTAGGGATTTTCGAAAGCTCTAGTCCCCATTTAGCTGATGCAAAGATTGATTTAATCTGATCTTCATCTTCCAAATTGAATGCTAAAGACAAGGCCGCTACATTGCGCTCAGTCAGATCAGAATTCATATTTTTAAGGGCTTTTAGTTGCATGGGAAGCATGCATATAAGAACAAACCCCAAGACAAAGACCATAACCTTTCTTTTATTCTTTAATGACTGGGCTAATATCAAAAATATAACACTCCACACCATAATTGCTGGCGTGGTATATCTACCTGAAAACGCTTGGTCGAGTCCAAACAGCAATCTTCCTCCTGCCGATAAAAATGAAGTACCTATGACATATACAACGAAAGTAAGTAGAGCGAAATTTAGGTCTTTTGTTTTTTCTTCAAAGTAATCATTTGCTAAACTGTAAAGGGTAAAAAATAAAATAAAGAAACCTAATATTTCAGCAATGAACTTGAAAGAGTGATCACCAATTATCGAAGCAAATGGAGAGCCTAGGTAACGAGCCATATAACGAAATAAAGTGAAAAAATCATTTTTAACTGCTGTAACTAAACTACCGTGACCTAGTGGAGCTTGGTAGCCATAAAAATAGAGTGCTACGCATAACAATGAAAGAACAAATATCAGAGAAGATCTGCGCCAAGAAATTTTAAGAAATAGTGAATAAACAAAAAGTAAAGGTAGCGCAATAATGCCATTGGGCATAGAGCCAACACTGGCAATAGCTGCCAACAATGACAAAATAAAGCAACATGACCAATCGCCAAATCAGTTTGGCTTGACGTAAAGCCATAAAGTAATTGGCCACCACTTGGCTCTTAATCATGGCGATGGAAAGCAGAATCAACATGATATTTTTGCCTGT
>CAINEG010000188.1 GCA_903847655.1 uncultured Bacteroidota bacterium | reverse complement strand
CTGGTTTGCCCGCATCATAAAATTCTTTTTGATTGATAATGGTATCCACACAAATAGCTGTCTTACCAGTTTGACGATCACCAATAACCAACTCACGTTGTCCACGTCCAATTGGAATCATGGCATCAATGGCTTTAATACCAGTTTGTAATGGTTCTTTTACAGGCTCACGGAAAATTACCCCTGGCGCTTTACGCTCCAATGGCATTTCATACAATTCACCTTTAATTGGACCCTTGCCATCGATAGGCTCTCCTAATGTATTAATCACACGACCCACCAAGCCTTCTCCTACTTTAATAGAAGCAATCTCGCCAGTTCTTTTTACTTTATTTCCTTCTTTAATCCCCTTGCTATCTCCCATCAAAACCACACCCACATTGTCTTCTTCAAGGTTCAATGCAATGGCTTTAGTGCCATTCTCAAATTCTACTAACTCACCACTTCTAACACCATTCAAACCATATACACGGGCAATACCATCACCCACTTGCAATACAGTGCCTACTTCTTCTAAATCTGCAGAAGCATTAAAGTTGCTAAGTTGTTGTCTAAGAATCGCTGAAATTTCATCTGGTTTAATGTCCGCCATAATAGTCTATTTTAATGTATGATTATTTATATTTTACTAATGAACTCGTTGTTCAAAAATTGTTTTTTAATGTCTTTTAAATCTCTCGCAATACTAGCGTCTACTAAATTATTATTAAACTCTAGTACAAAACCTCCGATTAAACTTTCATCTGTTTTAGTCGTCAATTCAATAGTGGCAAAATTGGTTTCAGATTTTACTTTAGATTCTATTGATTTTTTTACTTCCGCACTAATTTCCACTGCTGTAGTTAAACTTACTTGATGGATGCCTTTAATGGCATTGTATTGCTCGATCAATGCAGTAGCCATTTCTGGTAATTCACTTTCACGGCCTTTCTTTACCAATAAGACCATAAATGAATGGGTCAACAAGCCTACTTTATTTTTAAAAATTTCTGTAAGGATGCTGTTCTTTTGATCGGCTTTAATAATTGGGCTGTGCAATACATTTACTAACTCGCTACTCGCTTGGCAAACCGCTTGCAAATATTTCATGTCTGCATAGACCGCTTCCAATTGACCTTGTTCTAAAGCTAAATCCAATAAACTTTTTGCATACCTACCTGCTAATCTTGCGTTGGCCATTTCTTAAAATTTAATTTAACTTAACTCCCTCTGCTAATTGTTGAATGTATTTCTCTTGCTCTGCTTTGTTAGACAATTCTTTACGTAACACTTTTTCTGCAACCTCTACTACTAAAGAACCTACTTGATTCTTTACTTCAGTTAAAGCTGCATTTTTTTGTTGGGTAATGGCTACTTGCGCATCTGCAACTATTCTTTCATATTCTGCTTTGGCTTTGTCTTTTGCTTCGGCTACCATTTTCTCAGAAGCTTCCTTAGCTTCTTTAATTAAGGTGGCTCTTTCTTCACGGGCTTTAGCCAATAATGCTTCGTTCTCATTTTTCATCGCAGACAAGTCTGCTTTCATTTGATCGGCTTTGGCCAAAGAATCCTCGATACCTTTTTCTCTATCAGAGATGGCTTTCAACATTGGCTTCCAGGCAAACTTACCTAATACAACAAGTAGTCCAAGAAAGGCAACTGTATTCCAAAATACCAATCCGATATCTGGCAACACCAATGGGTTTATTTCTAACAACATAATCCTTAATTTATCTTAATGATTTAAATTCTTTTCTTCGTTTTTCAATTTGCCAATTAAAAAATTATAGGCCCATCGCCCTGTGCTAGGGCCTATAATGCTTTTGGAAATCTTTTGATAGATTATCCGTTCCCCAATAGGGCAACCACCACCGCAAATAAGGCTACGGCCTCAACGAAGGCAGCCATTACGATCATGTTAGAACGAATATCATTCACTGCTTCTGGTTGACGAGCAATACTTTCTACCGCTCCTTTACCAATTAGACCGATGCCAATTCCAGCACCGATAGCAGCTAATCCAGCG
>CAINEG010000187.1 GCA_903847655.1 uncultured Bacteroidota bacterium | reverse complement strand
TGAAATACCTAAGGCCTTGGCTAAATCTCCGCCTGTGGCAGAAATCTCAATAGTAGGGGCTGTATAAGTAATTGACTTTACAAATTTCCACTTAGTGGTATCGTAAGTATTACCAGCAGCAGCATACAAATCTACGTGATCCACTGGATCAATCGCACCTTCGTAAGCATGTGCAATAACACCTACTTTAGAACTAGCCGCTGTTTCGTATACTAAACTTGTATTGATTACTTTATCTAAAACTAGATATGAACCAATGCCAAAGTTAGACAAGGACGAAAGCGGATTAATTTCTCCATCTGTTTTTTTACAAGAACTCACTGCAAACAGGAGGCTGCAAAAAAAGATAGAATATATTATTTTTTTCATTTTCTTCTTTGTTTAAATTTTATTTAATGAAGTTAGCTGGGTTATTGTCCCAGAAAACTTTATTTGCAGCTGTACCAATTGCTTTTTGTGCAGGCGCATTTGAGTTTCTGTCAACAAACACAGAAGGGTAATAGAAAGAGTAAGCAAAAATACCTGGAGTTGCTGTAGCTACTGCCAACTGGGCGTTTTTAGGGCTACCTGTACGTCTGATATTATTGTATGCTTCTAATCCATTTCCATAAAGTGCAATATGGTATTCAGAGATGATTAGATCTAATTTCTCAGCAGGTGTTGCAGCAGCACTGTATAAACCATCTACTAAAGTTTTGTAGTTGGCAATTTGAGTGGCGTTTGCAAAAGATGCAGCTGGAATACTTGCATTAGAGTATGCAATGGCGGTTGGGAAACCAACTACTTTAGTAATTGATTGAGCAACACCACTCGCTAACAATGTAGCCGCATCTCCTTCTTTAGCAGTTACCCCTAAGGTAAGTACTGCTTCTGCTTTTAAGAAAGCAGTAAAAGAAGACAACCAGATTGGGTTAATTCCATTACCACCAGCACCCAAACCTAAACTAAGTTGTTTGCTTTGGCTGTAATCGAATTCACCACCAGCAGGGTATACACCATGTTGAGTTTTGTAAGCTCCATCTGGGGGTCCACCACTGTTATCACCGTAATCTCTTCCCATATAACCTTTACCACCTACTACGCAGAATGGAGTCTTATCTGGAACAGAAGGATACCATATAGGGTAAGTTGCATTGTAATATTGAGAATTCAAGATACAAGGGCAAGAGGTAGCATCAGCCCAAGCATAACTTGTGCTTTGACGATAGAAATAATAACGCAATCTTGGGTCACCAGTAGTTGCAGCAACAGTTGCTGAAGTAACACCAGTTACTACACCATTGTATTTTTCAGCAGCCACTTTCCACATAAAGTAGTTGGCTAAGTAACCACCGCCACCATTGTTATTGTAGTCACCAGCATAATCTGGATGTCTGCTATCTGGAGATAATGCTTTACCATATTTGAATTGAAAATCATTCGCAGAAGTATTGATTAAGTCGTTCTCAGTCAATAAAGCTTGAATAGCTGCGGTTGAACCCGCTTTGTCTACCAAACGCGTGTTCATGTAAAACTTCAATTTTAAAGTTTTAGCTAAAGTAATCCACTTGGCCTTACTACCTGCGTAATAAAGATCCACTTTAGGCGCACTTGCTGCACTTGTATTGTTTAAATCAATAATCGCGCTATCTAAGATTTTTTGAACTTCTGCATAAACTTTAGCACCACCATCCACAGCTGGAGTAGTGTTTTCTGTTCCTTTTACAGCTTCGCTGTATGGAACATCGCCAAATAAGTCTACCATGGTTCCTAAGGTATAGGCTTTCATTACACGGGCCATACCTGATTGGATGAACTTCTTTTGTGATGCTGCCAAAGGAATCATCGCATCTACGTTAGAGAAGATGCTAGAATAGGCAGTGTACCACAAGCCATCATAACTTGCAGGAGAAGAACCATTTCTATAGAAAGGGCCGCCCCATGCGTAGTTAATACGAGCCAAAGGTCCAGCAGCGCCAGATGCACCATTGAAGAATCCGTTAAAATCCAATTGGATTTTATTTAAGTACAAGTCAACATCAGCTGTTGATGTACTTGGATAGTTAGGGTTTGTTAATAGGCCATCAAGCTCTTTGTTACAAGCAGTAAAGCTCGTAGCAACTAGCAACAACCCAAAAACAATTTTTTTATATTTCATAATATATTATTTTTTAATTTTTAGAATGTTACTCTAATGCTTGCACCAAAACGGCGGGCTGAAGGACCACTCATCGCTTCAAAACCTCTACCATTACCTACACCTGTTGAAGACGCTTCTGGATCGAAGTGTATTTTTTCAGGGAAGTTAGGAGCAAAATACCATAAATTATTTCCAGATAAGCTAAGAGACAAAGATCCAAAAGGAGTTGAATTTAACATGCTTGCAGGGATACTGTAAGACAAAGAAGCTTCTCTTAATTTGATGAAAGTTGCATCGTAGATAGCACTTTCATAAGGAGCTCCGTTGGTAATACTGTTTCCATAATAAGCTTGAGAAGAAGAAATTTGGATATTGTTCTTTTGTCCATTCTCTAATACACCTGGTAAGATTAAAGGTAAGAAACGGTCAAATTGCGTATCGGCTGTTACACCACGACCAAGCAAACCGCCTGCAGTACCAGAGAACATTGTTCCACCTACAGAGTAATCCCATTGCATTCTAAAGCTAAATGCTTTATATGATAATGTATTAATGTTGGTTAAACGGTATAAAGCATTTGGATCACCAATTACTTTAATACTGTTAGCAGTAATATAACTACCATCTGGACCAACTACTCTTTGTCCTTCTGCATTTCTTTCAAAATAGCTACCAATGATTACACCATAAGGAGAACCATTTTTAGCAAAAGTACCTAGGTTAGAATAACCAGAGATATTGATTTGAGCAATATCATCAGGAATTCCAGAAACCATACTCTTATTTAAAGTATACAAGAAGTTAGTATTCCATTTCCAGTTTTTGTTTTTGATAACATCATAACCTAAAGCCAACTCAATACCCTTATTCTCTACATTACCTGCGTTGATTTGAGTTGCAGTAAATCCTGTGGCAGGATCTAAGTCACGTCTTAAGATTTGATCATTCGCTACTTTTTGGTAGAAAGTCAAGTCTAAGTTTAAACGGTTGTTTAAGAACTTACCCTCCATACCAATTTCTTTTTCATCCAATAACTCTGGCTTCAAATTTGGATTTGGTAAAAAGCTAGACAAAGCGTTGTAGTTCACATTAGTACCACCGTCTGTTTGGAAAGCTTTTGTTCCAATAACCAAAGCACTACGAGTAGAATATGGATCTGGGAAATTCGCACTTGTTGAATAACCTACTCTTAATTTTAAATAATTAATGTATTTGTTATTTTTCAAAGCCTCTATCACTGAAGTAGGAATGTAAGACAAACTTACTGAAGGATAGAAGATGCTTCTGTTGTCCGCTTCTACTGTAGAAGACCAGCTATTACGTCCACCTACTGTTAAGTAAGCGTAATCCTTATAACCTAAGTTAGCTTGTGCGAAAGCACCCAAACTTAAGTTTTGTAATTTGTAGTTCAATTCACCTCCGTCTTCACTACCTGTTGTATGAGATACGAAGTTACCGTGTGTGAACAAGCCATATACTAATTGTTCTGTGCTCTTCATACCACTTTGATCAAACAATCTTCTTCTTGAGTTAACACCCGCATCCACATTCAATGTGAAGTCTTCGTTTAAACGTTTGTCATAGTTTAAGATTGCACTATGGTCCCAAATGGTATTCGTTGAAGTAGCTGTACGCATGATACCCAAGGCTTGGAATACACCACCCTTGTTTTGGTTGTAGAAACTAAATTCAGAATAGTTATCAAAACCAGTTCTGTAAGTTAAGTTCAAACCTTTAGCAATTTCATATCTAGCAGATACTTGACCGTAAGTTCTATTGGTTTTATTACCTGTGAAGGCATTGTATAAAGTCCAACGAGGGTTTTGAATGTCATTACCATTTCTATAGTAAATAGAAGAGTGGTTAGAGGGCAATTCATAAGGTAAGCCCATCAAATCCACTGCAGTTGGTGTAAACATAATGTTACCAAACACAGATGAGTTAGAAGGGTTGTTACCGTAACCATCAGAAGTTGGAGGAGAAACTTGATCAGTCAAAGCAAAGTTAATGGTACCACTAATGGTTACTTTGTTTGAAAGTTTAGAGCTTCCACCCATTCCAAATACGTTCTTTCTTAAACCGTTGTTAATGACAAAACCTTGATCATCTGTGTAACTATAACTTAAGTTGTAGTTCGCATTAGGGGTAGAACCCGCTAAGTTTACAGAGGTGTTTTGCATGGTTCCTTGCTTAAAGAAAGGAGCAACACTATTATAATACTTGTACTCATATGGAGCGCCTTTGAATTGAGGATATTCCAAAGCCCATGGTTGAGCAGCAGTAGTTCTATCATAAGGATGTTTCACCACTTGACCTTTCATACGACCACCCCAGTTAGAGAAGAAAGCGATACCAACACTTAAGTCGAAACCACCACCCCATTCTTGGTTATATTCTGGTAAAATAGGATCTGTATTAAAGTAAGATTGAGCAACAGTAATTTCTGTTTTCTTCTTAGCTTTTTGAGTTGAACCATTTTTAGTAGTAATCAAGATTACACCATTACGTCCAGCCTCACCATACAAAGTTGTCGCACTCAAACCTTTCAATACGTTTAAGTTTTCAATAGTGTTTGGATCTAAGTCTAAGAAACGACTTGGTGTTTGAGTACCATACGTAAAGTTAGATTGAGTATTGGTACCTGCATCAAAAGGAACTCCATCCACGATAAACAATGGTTGAGAACCTCCAGTGATGGTACTGATACCTCTAATATTGATATTTGTTCCTGATCCACTTAAACCACTAGTGTTTACGATATTCAAACCAGGCGCTTTACCATTTAAGATTCTAGCTACATCCGCTTCAGGTCTCATTTCTAAGTCCTCTTTGGATACGGATGATACAGCATAACCTAATGCTTTCTTTTCACGCTTGATACCAAGTGCGGTTACAACCACCTCACTTAATTCTTGGCTTAGATTTTTAAGTGTAAAATTAGTTACTGAATTTGCAGCAGCTTCGATTTTTGCAAAACCTACGCTTGAAACTTGCAAAACAGCACCACTTTTAACACTGATCTTGTACACGCCATTTGCGTCTGTAAGTGTTTTGTTTTTTGTCGAACCTTTCTCAGTTACAAGAGCACCTTCAACTGCAGTACCTTTGTCATCTGACACTTTACCGGTTACAGTTGTGTTTTGTGCAATTGCAGCCTTAAAAGAGAAAAATGCAACAAACAAACACCATAGTAGTTTTTTTCTCATGTTGTTGTTTTAAAATTTAATGTTAAGAAAACCCCAATACAATAAGTATAAGAGTGCTCAAATCTATTGACAATTTGTTAAAAAAGAAAATATTTTTTAACATTTCTTAAACATACCGGTAATAATTTAATAAAATGAGCACATATTAAAATTATATTAAATTTATAATAGTTTATAATTAAACAAATTGCGGTAAATACTTGTATTTAAATGCGGTTTCTATTTATATTTACAACATGAGCAAGTCAAAATCGGCATTTTTTTGCAATAATTGCGGGTATGAATCTACCAAATGGGCAGGGAAATGCCCTTCCTGTAATGAATGGAACACCTTTACCGAAGAACTCATCGATAGCGGAAAGGAAAAAGAAGACAATTGGGAAGGTTACCACAATAACCAAAAAGGCACACAAGTAATTGCCATCAACGAAGTAAACAGTTTAACAGAAAAAAGAATAGATAGCTCCGACCCAGAATTGAACCGCGTTTTAGGCGGCGGGATTGTACTTGGATCCATCGTTCTAGTAGCCGGTGAACCAGGCATTGGAAAAAGTACTTTGTTCTTACAACAAGGATTGATGATGAAAGACCAAGTAGTCTTGTACATCAGTGGAGAAGAAAGTATTCAACAAATAAAAATGCGTGCAGATAGATTGAATTTGAAAAATGAAAATTTTTTCTTACTCACCGAAACCCATACTGCGCCTATCTTTAAAGCCATCAAGAAATTAAAACCAACAGTCGTCATTGTAGATAGTATACAAACTTTAGAATCTAATTTAATTGAAGCCGCTGCAGGAAGTGTTTCACAAATAAAACAAACTGCTGCAGAATTTCAACGCTTTGCTAAAGAAACAGGCACCCCTGTTTTTTTAATTGGACATATCACCAAGGAAGGGACCATTGCAGGTCCAAAAATTTTGGAACATATGGTGGATACGGTATTGCAATTTGAAGGCGATCGACACTATGCCTATCGTATGTTGCGTACTTTAAAAAATCGTTTTGGAGGCACCAGCGAATTAGGTATTTATGAAATGACTAGTGAGGGCATGAAAGTAGTGACCAACCCCTCCGCCTTCCTCATTGCCCAAAGAAACGAGTCTTTAAGTGGCAGTACCATTGCCGCTTCTATGGAAGGTATGCGCCCTTTATTGATTGAAGTACAAGCCTTGGTCACCCAAAGTGTCTATGGCACACCTCAAAGAACTGTCACTGGTTTTGATTTAAGAAGATTGCAATTGTTATTGGCTGTTTTAGAAAAACGCGGTGGATTTGCTTTTGGCATGAAGGATGTTTTTGTAAATATTGCTGGTGGATTAAAAATCGAAGACCCTTCTTTGGACTTGGCGATTATTTTATCCTTGTTATCTTCTTATGAAGATATCCCACTACCTCAAGGCATTTGTTTTGCAGGTGAGGTTGGTTTAAATGGAGAAATAAGAGCAGTGAATAGAATCCAACAAAGAATTGCAGAAGCAGAAAAATTAGGTTTTGAAAAAATTTATATCGCTGGATTTAATGGAAAAGGATTAGATACCAAAAAAAACAGTATTGAAATAATTCCTATCGAAAGAGTAGACGAAGCCTATCAATTGTTTTTCTAGTGGTGCTTAGCTTGTATCATAAAGTCCAAACATATTTTCAATCTTTTATTCATTTATTTTTTCCGCATCTTTGCTTAGAATGTGGCACAGACTTAATTTCAAGCCATACAGTTTTATGCACCCATTGTGAAAAAAACTTACCCTATACCGATTTATTTAACATTGAAAATAATAGAATAGAAAAAATATTTTGGGGAAGAGTACCTTTGAATGCAGCAACTGCTGTTTTATTTTTCACCAAAGATTCCATCGTACAAACTTTAATTTTTGAATTAAAGTACCATCAAAATAAAAAAGCAGGTTGGCTATTAGGAAGATTAATTGGCGCCTGCATTCTAGCATCGCCTCGTTTTAATCCTATTGATTTTTTAGTACCCATTCCTATTTCGAAAAAAAAGCAAAGGCAAAGAGGTTTCAATCAAACCATGATTATTTGCGAGGGTATTTTGCAAGTATTACCTGCCTTAAAAATTTTACCTGCCTTAAAAAAACAAAAATCATCCCGCAGTCAAACCCATAAAGACCGGATTCAAAGAGGAGATCAAATGGCGCATGTATTTGAACTAGCTAAGGCCATTGATATCAAAGCAGCTAGGTTATTATTGGTAGATGATGTCATCACCACTGGTGCCACCCTGGAAGCTGCAGCAGTCTGCCTTTGGCAGGCCCAACCCAAGGCTATTTCCATCGCCGCCGCCGCTTATACCCTTTAGTACGCCTTCAAATCAACCTTTTATTCAAATATTTGTTACATTTAAATACAAAATCAACTTATGAAATCAATATTCACTACTTTATTATTTGCTATGGTTCTAAGCTTATCTGCTCAAAGCATTCATTCTTTTAATGTAAAAAGCATCGATGGTACAGCTTTAAATTTAGCCAAGTTCAAAGGTAAAAAAATTCTTATCGTGAACACCGCTTCCAAATGCGGTTACACACCACAATACGAAGGTTTAGAAAAAGTATACGAGCAGTACAAAGACAAGTTAGTAATTATAGGATTCCCTTGCAATCAATTCGGTGGACAAGAACCTGGTAGCAATGAGGAGATTGTTGATTTTTGCAAAAAGAATTATGGTGTGACTTTTCCCTTAGCGGATAAAATTGATGTGAAAGGCGACAACACTGCACCCATCTATCAATGGTTAACTCAAAAAGCAAAAAATGGTGTATTAGATGCGAGCATTAGTTGGAATTTTAATAAATTTTTACTGGATGAAAATGGTAAAATGATTGCTTATTTTCCAAGCAATGTAAAACCAGACAGCGACGCTATTTTATCCTATCTGAAATAATTTTACCGGCCGGCCTTTATTAACTATCCACTATCTTCGTTGCATGTTATTCAGCGAAGTCATTGGACAAGAACCATTAAAAAAACAATTGGTTCAAATGGTGCAACACCAAAGGCTAAGTCATGCCTTATTGTTTGTTGGACCAGAAGGTTCCGGCGCATTGCCTTTAGCCATTGCTTTTGCACAGTACATTGTAAGCTTGCCAAATGCCAAAGGATCCGATGCTGGAGATTTATTTGCTACTGCCACTGCTCCATCAAGCCCAGCGCCCATTTATGGCCCTGAAGAAATTGCTACACTGCCTGCTTACCATCGGGCCAATAGTTTGATGCATCCCGATTTGCATTTTTCTTTTCCATCAATTACAGAAAAACCAGGTCAGAAAAATATCTCTGCCAACTTTATAGAAGAATGGAGAGAGTTTATTAATCTATATCCATATGGCAATGCTTTTGATTGGCTTCAATTGATCAAAGCAGAAAACAAACAAGGAAATATTAGTGCAGACGAATGCGCAGAAATCATCAAAAAACTTTCTTTTAAAAGTTTTGAAAGTGCCTATAAGGTATTGGTACTTTGGATGCCCGAATATTTAGGTAAAGAAGGAAATAAATTATTAAAATTAATAGAAGAGCCACCAGACAATACTATTTTTTTATTGGTGGCGGCCAATGAAGAAAATATATTACCTACTATTTTAAGCAGGTGTCAATACATTAAAGTCCCCAGGCTTTCCAAAGTAGAAATTGAAGAAGCCTTAATTGCTAAAGGAAAAATTGAGCCTGAAAAAGCGGCTCAAATTGCCTTGATGTCCGATGGCAATTACAGAGAAGCCTTGCACCTTTTACAACACAGCGATGCCGACTTTTTAAGTCAAATTAGAGAATGGCTCAATGCCCTATTAAAAAATGGACCCCTGGCACAAATGAAATGGGTGGAGGAAATGAGCAAAATGGGTAGAGAGCCCCAAAAGCAATTTTTAAAGTACTTCAACCATTTATTGGAACAAAGTATTCGCTTGAAAGTATTGGGCAATGAACTGCCATTGGACCCTGCTTTAAAGGATTTTGCCTTAAGAATCAATAAAATAGCGGGCGTTGGGCAATTGGAGGCCATTGTACAAGAAATCGATAAAGCCACTTATTATATAGAGCGTAATGCCAATGCTAAAATGCTATTTATGGCCTTGGGCATCAAGTTCTATCATATCATTCAGAACAAAACCTTAATTTTGACAGAAGCATAGGTAGTGAAAGTGTTTTGAAGGAAATAGAACCCATGCAAGGTATTTTAATCATTAACAGTAGAACTTAGAATATATGGGATGTGGATCATGTGGAACAGGAACACCTAATGGCTGTAAAAGCAATGGTGGTTGTAGTACTGGTGGCTGTAACAGACTAAACGTACACGATTGGCTTCGTGATTTGCCCATTGATGATATTGCTACTCAATGCAAAGTAGTAGAAGTGAGCTTTAAACAAGGAAGCCGAAAAGAATTTTTCAGAAATACTACCTTACAACATTTTGAGAAAGGCGACTACGTCACTGTAGAAGGCGTCAATGGTTTTGACCTTGGCGAAATTTCCTTAACAGGGGAATTGGTGCGCATTCAATTAAAGAAAAGAGGGACAGATGAATTTAGTCCTGAGATGAAAAAAATTCTAAGACCAAGTAACGAAAGAGATTTAGAAACTTACCATATTAGCAAAAGCAGAGAAGCAGCTATGCTAGCTCGTAGTCGTGCCGCTGCCAGAGACCTTAGATTGGAAATGAAATTAAGTGAGGTTGAATTGCAGGCCGATGGGAAAAAAGGCACTTTCTTTTATACCGCCGATGATCGTATTGACTTTAGAGAATTGATTAGAACTTTTGCTGGTGAGTTTAAAGTAAAAGTAGAAATGCGTCAAATTGGTATCAGACAAGAAGCTGCCAAAGTGGGTGGTATTGGTAGTTGTGGAAGAGAATTATGTTGCAGTACTTGGTTGCATGATTTTAAAAGTGTCAATACCACTGCTGCTCGTTACCAAAACTTATCTATCAATCAAACCAAATTAAGCGGACAATGTGGTCGTTTAAAATGTTGCTTGAATTTTGAATTAGATACCTATTTAGATGCTTTGCAAGCTTTCCCGGATTATGCAGATACACTTCAAACAGCAATGGGTCAGGCTTTTTTAATTAAAAAAGATATTTTCAAAAATTTAATGTGGTATACTTTGCCTAACAATACCAAACATTTTCCTTTAACCATTGATCGTGTGGTAGAAATAAAAAAATTAAATAAGCAAGGGATTGCAGTAGAGGAATTGCAAGCGGTAGAAATTACCAGTAAGAATAAAGAAGTAGAACCAGAATTTGTAGAATTAGTAGGTCAGATAAGTTTGCGTTCATTAGAAAAAAATGATCGTCGTAGAAGAGATCAACAAAGAAGTTTCAACGATCGTCGACCGAACAATGACAGGCCGAACAACGATCGACCTAACAACGATAGGAATCAAGATAGAAATAACAATCGACCTAATTTCAACAATGGTCCAAGACCCAACAACGGCCCAAGACCCAACAATGGCCCAAGTAACGGTCCTCGTCCGAACAATAACCAGGGACCAAGACCTAACAATGGTCCAAGACCCAATAATGGCCCATCCAATCCCAACTCAGCCAATTAATAGGGAAATTATTTTTTAGCTTTTTTAAGTTTTACCAGCACAATACCATGTTTGTATTTGGCACCAAACTTTGCAATGGCTTCCGGCCCTTTGTACACACTCATGGATTCAATCAAGGCGGTATTTAATTTGACCACTTTAGCGTAAGGGGTTTCTACACCATTCACCAAATAAGTAGGCAAACTTGGATCGCTTTTAGCATCGTTGGCATGGCTAGGCGCTTGCGCACTAACTAATAAAATTTGAAAGCAGAAGGCCAATAATAAAAATAGTTTTTTCATAGTCAATTTATTTAAACATATAATTTTTCTAATTCGTTATTCGTAAAATCCATTAATTTTTTTACATAATTAGGAGAGAAATTAAATTCAATGCCTGCTGCTTCATATAATGCTGGCAAGGTTTTAGTACCCCCCAAACTTAAAGCATTCATGTAATGCTCTAAAGCAGCGCTTGGATTTTTTTGGTATTGCATCCACATGCCAATAGCCCCTAATTGCGCAATGCCATATTCAATATAATAAAAAGGCACTTCAAATAAGTGTAATTGTCTTTGCCAACCAATGGCTCTAAATGCATCTAGGCCACTGTAATCAATGCTATCCGTAGAAAATTCTTTGACTATTTCCTTCCATGTATGGGTTCTTTGTTCAATGGTATGATTTGGATTTTCATACACCCAATGTTGGAACTTATCAATGATGGCAATCCAAGGAAATATGGTAATGGTGCGTTCCAATTGATGTTCTTTGGCACGATTTAAATCTTCTTCATTGTCAAAAAAAGATTGCCAATGATTCATTGTAAATAATTCCATCGACATACTAGCCACTTCTGCTATCTCCATGGGATATTCTTTAAATGCACTTAGTGTTAAGGGATGTGCTAAGAAGGAATGAATGGCATGGCCGCCCTCATGCACCATGGTAGTCACATCTCCCATCTGTCCTGCTGCATTCATAAATATAAAAGGCGCCCCCGATTCGGCTAGTGGACAATTGTAGCCCCCTGGTGCTTTCCCTTTTCTACTTTCTAAATCAAAATGTTTTAGCGCCTCCATTTTTTTCAAACAAGAAGCAAAAAAAGGATTGAGCTGTTCAAAACATGCGACCGATTTTTCATACAAATCTTTTCCATCTGTGAAAGGCCTTAAAGGCTTAGTACCAGCAGGCTCTGCCTCGGTATCCCAAGGCTTTAAAACATCTAATCCCAATTTCTTTTTCTTACGTGCATAAATTTTATCAATCAGGGGTAGCACATGCAATTTGATGGCTTCATGAAATTGAAAACAATCTTCTTTGGAATAATCAAACCTACCTAATTCCACAAATTTATAATCTCTATAATTCGCAAAGCCTGCATTCAAAGCCATTTGATTTCTTTTTTGAATCAAACTACTAAACAAATCATGCATGCTTTCTTGGTCTTGCAAACGACGCTCTTGTACTTTACGGTATACTTCTTCTCTGACCAATCTATCTTCATCTTCTAGAAATTTAGCGGCTTGTTGTAAAGTGTATTCTTGTTCTCTAAAATTAATGGTCATCTTGCCTGCAATGGTGCCGTATTGTTGTTGAAGCACACTCAATTCAGCTTGAAGGGGAATATTTTCTTCTCTAAATAATTCTATATTTTTCTTCACCGATCTTAAATAAGTAAAATACAAATCCTGATTTAATTCTTTGGTATAAGGGCTTTGGATTAATTTTTTATTGAGCGCATCTGCATAGGGCTGCATCTTGGGTTGAATTTCCATACAGAAATAATTAAAAGCCTCTTCCAAAGATTTATCGGTGGTATCGCAGGTCATTTTTATTTGTCTCCAACAAGCATCTTCACTGATAAAGGCCTCCAATTCACTTAAATCCAATAACCATTTTTCAAGGTTAGCTGCACTACTCAGGGGCCTATCTAATAATTCCTTGAAAAAGGATTCAATACTGGCCCAATCGGTTAAAACATAGTCCTTGGGTAAGTAATGGTGGGGCAATTTTTGAATGTCGGCCGTTCTTGGCATAAGATGAAATTTTAAGAGGCAAATTTACTACTTTTACACAGTTCAAAAGCGATTAAAGTGCCCGATACTATTCACTTACTTCCAGACCACATTGCCAACCAAATTGCTGCCGGGGAGGTCATTCAAAGACCTGCCAGTGCCGTCAAGGAATTGTTGGAAAATGCAGTAGATGCAGGCGCCACCGAAATACGCTTACTCGTGAACGATTCCGGAAAAGCCTTGGTGCAAGTGATAGACAATGGCAAGGGCATGAGTCCAAAAGATGCCCAAAATGCCTTTGCTCGACATGCCACCAGCAAAATAAGTACCATTGAAGATTTATTTCAAATTAGAACCATGGGCTTCCGCGGAGAAGCCTTGGCTTCGATTGCGGCCGTTGCCCAAGTAAGTTTAAAAACCAGACGCACCGATGATGAATTAGGCACCAGTGTAGAAATTGAAAATAGCAAAGTAACCGAAACTACTGCTATTTCTTGCGCTGTAGGTACCAGTATCAGCATGAAGAATTTATTTTTTAATGTGCCTGCGCGTCGAAATTTTTTAAAAAGTAATAGTGCAGAATTAAAACACATCATTGAAGAATATACAAGGGTCGCCTTGGCCTTTCCTGAAGTTTATTTTAGTTTAAGCAGCAATGGGCAAGATGTATATCATTGGGAGGGAGGTAGTTTTAAACAAAGAGCCATACAAATACTGGGTAATAGTTATCAAACCAAACTAGTAACGGTGGGTGAACAAACCGATTATTTAACCATTACCGGTTTTGTAGGTAAACCAGAGACTGCTAAAAAAACAAGGAGCGACCAATATTTTTTTGTGAACCGTCGTTTTATCAAGAGTGCCTATTTGCATCATGCAGTGGCCAATGCCTTTGATGGATTAATCGCCAAAGAAAATTTTCCTAGCTATATTTTGTACATAGATGTAGACCCTACTCAAGTGGACATCAATGTACATCCTACCAAACAAGAAATAAAATTCGAAGACGATAAAATCATTTATGCATTTGTGCAAGCCGCTGTAAAGCATGCCTTGGCGCAGTTTAGCATTGCACCTTCTTTAGATTTTTCTTTAGACGCGGCTATTCAAGAATTAGATGCCATTCAGCAACCTTTCACTACTGCCAAAGCAAATACGGTAGCCAGTCAATCACTGTATGAAGGTTTTACGAAAAAAAATCAAGCGCATTTTATTCCCAAGTCTGATTCCGCTTCCAAACAGGATTGGAAAAGTTTTTTCACCACCCTGCCTAGTGCAGACAATGATCAAACAGTCCAAGAAAGTGAATCCTATATTGTAAAGCCATCTTCGATGGGCTTGTACAAAGATGGCAGCCCCTTGCAAGTGAATGAAGAAGCGACACTCATGCAATTGCATCAAACCTTTATTGTGGCCCCAAGCCATAGTGGTTGCATCATGATTCATCAGCAATTGGCGCACGAAAGAGTTTTGTATGAGAAATTTCAAAAAGCAAGTGCCCATCCACATGCTACACAAAAAAGTTTATTTCCAGTCGTATTGGAATTAAGTGTGAGTGATGCTATTTTATTAGAAGAAATTATAGCGGACCTAGCTTTGATTGGCTATGAGATTGAATCCTTTGGCCCTAATAGTTTTATCATTCAAGGCATTCCTGCGGATGTGAATGCAGGCAATGAAAAAAATGCAATTGAATTATTGTTGGAACAATTCAAACATTTTAGTGGCGATGTCAAATTTAGCAAAAGAGAAAAATTAATACGTTGTATGGCCCGTCAAATGGCCATCAAGGCAGGACAGGCTTTAACACAGAAAGAAATGCATGCGCTGATTGAAGCCTTAGGTGATTGCGATATTCCTAATATCACCGCTTCTGGCGCGCCTACTTTTGTGGAATTTAAAGAAGATTATTTAAACGGCTTATTTAGCAAATAATACTTTACTAATATTTGCCGACCAGGGTAGTTAAATATTTTTCAACTGCCTTCCTTACTCCTGTTGAATTAGGGTTTGGATGGTTGGCCACCAATACAGAAAATATAAGTTGATTTCCTTTATTGGTAACTACATATCCACTAAGTGCCACTTGATTACCCAGTGTGCCTGTTTTGGCATACAAGAGACCAGGAATATTTTTATAATAAGCTGCTAAGGTTCCTTTGCCTCCTTGGGCAAATATATTTTTGATTCTTTCAAAACCAAAATCCTCCTGCATCTTTTGTAGTAAAGCAATATAATTTTCTGGTGTATTTAAATTAATCCTACTTAAGCCACTGCCATCTGCCCACTGCATTTTTTGTGGAAAAAAATTGAATTCAGTTTTTAATAAGGTGTCTATGATTGCTTGATCATCTATCTTATTTAAC
>CAINEG010000186.1 GCA_903847655.1 uncultured Bacteroidota bacterium | reverse complement strand
TCTATGAATATTTGACCTATTTAAAGTCATAATTAAATTTCAGAAAACCTAATTGATTAGCTTTACCTTTGAAATAATGTAATTTTTATATGAAATTTAATTATCTTTTTTTAATCTGCTTTTCCTTCTTATTCAATGCCAATGCTCAAGTCAACGCCACCAATTCGGTTTTCAAAATATTTCCTTTAGGGGTGAAGGGTGGTTTGGATGAATCCAATCTTTCCGCTTATATGATTACTGCCACAGGCACGGATGGCTATATTTGTATGGATGCAGGCACCCTGCATACTGGCTTAGAAAAATTGGCGAACGCTAATTTTTTCAATGGCAACAATGCCGAAGAGATTCAAAAAAAATATATCAAGGCTTATTTTATTTCTCATGCCCATTTGGATCATCTGGCTGGGTTAATTTTAAATTCACCCAATGACATCGCAAAACCCATTTATGCATTGCCCTCTGTACTTGAGGTGATAAAAAATAATTATTTCACCTGGAAAAGCTGGGCTAATTTTGGTAGCGAGGGTGACCCACCTATTTTAAATAAATACAATTACCAAGCATTGAGCGAGGGTAAAGAAATAAGTATACCCAATACAGGATTGACGGTTACTACATTTATTTTAAGTCATGTCAAGCCTTATGAGAGTACTGCATTTTTAGTAGGCCATAAAAATAATTATGTTTTGTACTTAGGGGATACGGGCGCAGATGAAGTAGAACAAAGCAATCAATTAGAAAAATTATGGATGGCGGTGGCTGAAAAAATAAAAGCAGGGCAATTAAAAGCACTTTTTATAGAAGTAAGTTTTGACAATGCCATGCCTAATAAATCATTATTTGGTCATTTGACGCCTAAGTTATTGATGCAAGAATTAACTATTTTAAATCATCAATCTGCTGGTCTTTTAAAAAATACGCCTATCTATGTAACGCATATAAAGCCTTGTGCCAACTGCGAAGCCAATATTAAAAAAGAAATCGCAGAAGCCAACACCCTTGGACTTTCTATTCTTTATCCTGAACAAGGCAAGCCAATAGAATTGAAATAAACAGTCAGGCATAGCCGCCGACCACTTATCATATTTTGGTTGGATTCTACAATAGAATTCTTATTTTAATAGTCTTAAAACTATAAATCAATTATTATGTCAAATACTAATAAAATAGAGCAGGCCTCTTCTCGTCGTCAGTTTTTATACCAAGGCTCATTGGCCAGTATGGGCTTACTTTTAATGGGCAAATCTGCTATGGCTGCGAATTCCTTGGCTTTTTTAAGTGGTCAACCCAATTCACTCATTAATGGTGTTCAAATGGGTGCGATTACTTATTCATTCAGAAGTATGCCAGGTACTGCAGATCAAATTTTACAGTATTGTGTAGATGCCAATATCAGTGCCATTGAATTGATGGGCGAAGCCATTGAAGAATATGCAGGTGCCCCTAAAAATCCAATTCAATGGGTGCCTGGCAAAAAATTTGAATTTACTGATGCTGTCAAAGCACAATTAAAAGAATATCAAGTTCAAATGGCCAACTGGAGAACGACTGTTTCCATGGACAAGTTTAAGGAAATTAGAAAAATGTACAATAAGGCGGGGGTAAGCATCTATGCTTTTAAAGTAAATGCCATCAACCCAAACAATTCAGATGGAGAAATTGAATATGCATTAAAAGCAGCAAAAACTTTGGGTGCAAAATCAATTACTGTGGAATTACCCAATGACGCTGCGCATTCAAAACGTTTGGGTGACTTAGGAGAAAAGCATGGCATATATATTGGCTATCATGCACACTTACAAGCTACTGATACCGCATGGGATATAGCTTTGGCGCAATCTCCTTATAATTCAATGAACTTAGATTGCGGACATTATATAGCTGCTGGTGGCGCCAACACCAAAGAAACCTTATTGGCATTGATTGAAGCCAAACATGATCGTATTACCAGCATGCATATTAAGGATAGACACAATAAAGTAAATGGCGAGAAAAATATGCCATGGGGCCAAGGAGATACCCCTATTAAAGAAGTGTTGACTTTATTGAGAAAGAAAAAATATAAAATTCCAGCCACCATTGAACTAGAATATGATATTCCTGCAGGTTCCGATGCAGTGAAAGAAACTAAACTATGTTTTGACTATGCTAAACAAATTTTAGAAAGTTAGTATTAGATTTTACTTTGGTCATTGAATTATTTACTTTTGTCCTTATAAAATTGAACTGAATCAATTTTATACAAACCAATACTATGAGCAAGAAAATAGCCGACAATACTTTTGTACACCATGTATTGTTTTATTTAAAAAATCCAGACTCAGCAGCCGATAGAGCAAAATTTTTAGAAGGTGCTAGTTTACTCTCTACGATAACTAACATTCGCCAATTCCATTTAGGAACGCCCGCTGCTACCGATAGATCAGTCATTGTAAGAAATTACACCTATTCTTGGCTTTGCTTTTTTGATTCTGCAGAAGAAGAAGAAATTTATCAATTTCATCCCATTCATGATGAATTCAGAAACAATTACGGCCACTTATGGGAGAAAGTAGTTATTTACGATTCAACCACCAGTACACCGGGAATCCAGTAGCAATAAGGCTTAAGCCCCATAATGCTTCATAGGGTTGATTGATGATGGTCATCACAAACAAGGTCACACAAAAGATAAAGAACAATCCGGGTACAATCGGATAGCCAATAACCTTATATTTTCTTTCCCTATTGGGTTCCTTGATTCTTAATATAATTACGCCCAATGCAGTGCAGCCATAAAAAATAAAGGACGCAAAAACAAGCATGTCTGTCAATTGATCAAAGGTTCCTGAAAATACTAAGGCAATGGCCCAAAATGCTTGAATAAATAAAGCCACATCGGGTGTATTATATTTGGGATGGACCGAAGCTGCTTTGCTAAAAAACAATTTATCCCTAGCCATCGCATATAAAATTCTAGATGACATTAATATACTACTATTGGTTGAATTGGAGGTAGTCACCACAATTAAACAGGCTACTAAGATCATGCCAATGTTCCCACCAATTTTTCCTGCTACTTCTACCGCTGCAATTTTATTAGGTGTGGCACTCAACTGCATAAAATAATCAATGGGCAAAATAGTGACATAGACCACATTTAAAGTCACATAGATCGTCATAACAATGAGCGTGCCTAGGCCCAACGCAAGTGGTAAATTTCTTTTTGGATTTTTTATTTCTTCTCCTATGTAGGCAATATTGTTCCAGCCATCAAAACCCCAAAAAGCGCCCAAACTTGCTAGGAATAAGGCTTTCATTAAAGTCCATCCACTCAGTGATGGGGACCCAGCAATCGTACTGCTATGTGTTAAATTTTGAAAACTACCATACTGTGAACTAAATCCTGCGATAATAAAAAAAGCAATACCTGCCAACATAAGATAAGTAAGTACACTGCTTAGCAATCCTGCAAATTTTACCCCTTTGTAATTTAATAAAGTGAGTAGTAGGATTAACATGGAGGCAACTAACTTGATAGATAAATTTTGAAATAAGGCAATACCTAAAAAACTAGCGTCTGAAGAATACACTGGAAAAGGGAATAAACTATTTAATGACTGAGAAAAGATATAGGCCAATGCTGCTATCGCAGCCGTTTTAGTAATTGTAAAACTTGACCAACCATAAATGAAGGAAAAAAATCTTCCATATAATTTTTGAAAATAAAAATACTCTCCACCAGAATTGGGGAACATGCTCACCATTTCGGCGGTGGTTAAAGCTCCTGCCAAACTAATAACGCCTGCCACTACCCAACACAAGACCACCAATAAGGGGGACCCTAGTTCATGGGACATGGGGGCTATTTTTTTAAAAACACCCGAACCTATGATCACACTGACCACTAAAAAAATAGCAGCCCTTAGGCCAATTTTTGGTTTTAAAACTTCCATTTTACAATTTAATGAATTCTTATTGAACTTGTTTATAATTTGGCTACCCCAAATCCAGGCTGGCTATTGATGTGCATATAGCCATCAATTAATTCAAAACCACCAGTCACTATATCTTCCGCTAAATCAAAACTTCCATCTAAATCGATGTACTTGGTATTGGTACAACAATAAGCTGCATGCAGTGCTGCTGTGATGCTAATTATACTTTCATCATTACAGCCCCAGAATAAATTAATCTTAGCATTCTTAGCAATGGTCGCAATTTCCATCGCGCCCATGATGCCCCCGCATTTCATTAACTTGATATTATACACGCCAAAGGGTTTGCTAATGGCATATTCCAATGCAGCCTGCGGATCCTTCAAAGATTCGTCGCCCATTAATATAGATCGGTAAGCAGGATCTACTTTTAATAATTCTAATTCTTTACCAACAGGTAAAGGTTGTTCTATTAATTCTAGATTCACTTTTTTAGTAGCAGCTATAAATTTATTTAAATCGGCTAAGCTATAGCCTTGGTTGGGATCTACTCTTATGATATATTCAGTGGGAAATTTTTCATGCAGCTTTACAATTTTTTCAATATCCTCTTCAAGGTTCAATCCTAGTTTTACTTTTAATACTTTAAAACCCAATTTCAAAAATTCTGCAGCATCTTCTAAAGTTTCATTGACTGATTTTATACCAATCGTAATAGAGGTAGGTAAGGCTTTTATTTTTTGGCCATAAAAGTTGGCCACCGATAGTCCGATGAATTTTCCAAAAGCATCATGCAGTGCAATATCAATGGCAGCCTGGGTTCCAGGCAAATGATCAAAATGCTGTGTAGCCTCATGAATCATAAGTTGAAAATGGCGAATGTCTCTACCTACAAAATTTTCTACAAATTCCGTTTTTAAATTAACTACGGTTTGGTCCGTGGTTTCTCCTACCACTTCTCCCGCCGGGCTGCCAGATCCATAACCCACCATACCATTGGCCAATTCCACTTCAAAAAAAGCCAAACTTACATCAGAGAATGTGCTATAGGCAATGGTATAGGGCTTGGTCAAAGCCATTTTTTTTAGATAAGAGCGTACTGCAATAATTTTCATGATAGTAGGATTGGTTTATTTGACCAATGATTGTAAACTTGGAATAATTTTTTCTACCCCTTCTTGTATGGGCAATAAAACTGGGATCTTTAATTTTTGTTCATACTGTTTTTGAAAGGCAAAGGCCTCTTCGTTACTACAACCTTCGGTATGAATACCCACGGCAATTACTTTTGAACCTAATTTTTCTATAATCTCAATCTCAGATTCAACGCTTGGAATGGCACCCCATTTTTCATCGTGGTCAAAATATTTACGCTTAGGCGCAAACAATAAAACTACCTGTTTGGCATTTCCTGAAATTAATAATTCAATGCCACAAGGTCCACTTGGATTTCTTAAAGATGATTGCCCTTCTAAGAATATAAAATCGGGTTGAGTTTCCTTCCAACAAGTCACAATCGCATTTTCTAATTCACCAGAAACAAAATCATTTAAGGTAGAATCAAATATAAAACCATACTTGCCTCCTTGTAACCAACCGGTTTGCCCCGTATAAATCATTTGAGCTTTTAGTCCATTCGCTTCACAAGCCTGCCTTAATATTCTAGCCGTAGTTCTTTTGCCCATGGCGCAGTCCATGCCTATCACAGCAATGATGGGGGCTGTTACTTTATAGATATCGCCTGTCCAAAAACTAAGTTGTTCTCTAAATTTTGGTTTTCTTACATCAATGAGCTGCACTCCTTTTTCTTTGGCTAAGGCCACGATGGCTGGTTTATCATTTAAATACTCATGCAATCCATTCACAATAGATATTCCTGCATGGATGGCCTCAATAATAGTGGTTAACATATTGCTTGGCAATATTCCGCCAACAGTGGCTACGCCTATGACCAAAAACTGAATGTCCTTTACCGTTGTGATAGCTGCATTCAAATTTTCAAATACAGGTATACCCCGTTCTTTCCCATCTAATAATCTGCCCGCATCCATTCCAGCAGTCTCTGCGCTATCCACTACCCCTTTAATGGTAAACCTTTCTGTACCTCTTATTAATCCATGCGCAGTTTTCGCATCTAAAGATTTTAATAAACCATTGGTTAATACAATTGCATTGTTCATCTTCTACTATTATAGTTTTTTAAAATTTATCTTTTTATTAAAACACCAGGATAATTGCCCGTTGCTTTTTGATTTTTATAAGTGAGTTGTCCATTGATCCAAACCATTTCAATGCCTGTGGACAAAGCCCTACTGTCTTGAATGTTGGCATTGTCTATGACAGTGCTTGGATTAAATAAAACCAAATCTGCATAATTACCTACCGCAATCACGCCGCGATTTTTGATGCCCAAATGCTTGGCGCTTAAGCCAGTCATTTTATATATAGCCGTTTCCAATGGAATTATTTTGTCTTCTCTTACATACTTTCCTAATATTCTTGTGAATGTACCATGACCTCTAGGATGCCCGCCAGCATTGCCATCTGAACAAATATTAGCATGAGGCCAAGCAATAAAACTAGCCACATCTTTTTCTGACATCGCTTTAGCGGCAATGGCATCAATGGTGCCTTTGAAATCTGGATTTTTTTCTTTGAAATCTGCAGCAATGGCAATCAAGGCCATTAAGGTGATCGATGGTTTTTCATTTCTCATTGCTGCAATGGCCGCAATTGTCTTGCCTCTGTAAGCTTCTACAGGGGCATACTTCACTAAATAAGATTCATTCGCATCAAACACTTGATTCACCGCAAATTCGGCACTTACCGGATTGGTATAATCTCTTTGTGGAAACAATACCCTTAAAGTGGAGTTCCAATAAGTATAAGGATAGACATCTGCAGTAATATTGATGCCTGCTGCTCTTGCCTTTTCTAATTTTTCAATTAATTGTGGTGCTGTTCCCCAATCATTTTTCATACCCAATTTGATATGTGAGATTTGTACAGGCATTTTGGTCACCCTGCCTATTTCTATAATTTCATCTATCGCCTCTTTCATTCTAATGTCCTCACTTCTAATATGACTCATGTATCTAGTCTTTGCAGCCGCAGCTACCTTGGCGAGTTGTATCACTTCATCTTTGGTGGAAAAAAAAGCTTGTTCATATTCTAATCCAGTAGATAAACCAAAAGAGCCTTTGTTCAATTCGTTTTTTAGTAGGCCTTTCATTTTATCTATTTCAGGTTGTGTGGCAGCTCGATACAGATCCTTCTCTCCCATTACTTCTTCTCTTAAGCTAGCTTGTCCCGTATAGGTACCCACATTGATGGCCATGGGTTGTGCTTTCATTCTTTTGGCAATGGTATTCATCGGAAAACTCTCTCCATCCTGTCCAATAATAATAGTGGTGATGCCTTGATTGTTGGTAGGCAAGGCTTCTGGGTGACTGTCTAAATCACCAAAATGATGGCTATGTGAATCAATAAATCCAGGGGCCAAGACCAACCCTTGTCCATCTATTAATTCCTCTCCTTTGATTGGTTTGAGTTGGCCAACTTGAATTATTTTATTGCCTTGTATTCTTGCAGCCGCATTCACCGCAGGCTTTCCTGTACCATCGATCAATTGCACATGCGTAATTAAAAGTGTTTTAACCTGCACTGGTTTTTTGTTTTGTGCATGCAATACTATTGTACTTGTCAAAACAAATAATAAAGAGGCGTAGGATAATAATTTAATTTTCATTAATGATATTTTTAAAAGATGGATTACCAGAATCGAATATACATAGCAGCCACTAATCCTAATACAATGATGACCATGGCCAAATTTGCATTCGATAATTTGTATTTAGTACCATCTGCGATTAAATCATTTTCATGTGTTTGACCAGTCTTGTCTATTAAGCTTACCAAAATCATGGTGAGCATGGTAAATCCAAAAACCAAGCCCATTTGAATTAAATACGGAATTTCAAATCCACCATGTCCATTGGAATAAGCAGTATACAAAATAGTTTCATGCCCTGCCCATCCTACTATAAATTTATCAAAGACAATTGATAATATTACGCCTACAATAATTCCAGTGATGGCTGCTTTAGATGTTGCTTTTTTCCAAAAGAACCCCAATAAGAAAACAGGGAAGATAGCAGGTGAAATATAACCAGTATATTTTTGAATGAATTCAAAACCTCCTTTGCCTCCAATGCCTAGTGTATCATTCCAGTTAATAATAATGGCGATGATTAAAGATATGATAATGATAACGCGTCCAGTACTGACAATTTTTGTATCAGAGGCGTCTCTATTCATATATTTTTTATAAATATCTAAAGAATAAATAGTAGAAATACTATTGGCCTTACCTGCCAATGAAGCCACGATGGCTGCCGTCAAAGCCGCCATGGATAAGCCTTTCAGGCCAATTGGTAAAAATCCTACTACGGATGAATAGGCATTGTCTTGATTCAATACACCATTGCTTAACATCTGTGTTTGCAATTCTCCATTTTGATGCAATACATAAGCAGCAATCCCTGGTAATACCACTAAGATGGGCATCATCAATTTTAAAAATGCGGCAAATAATATACCTGTTCTTGCAGTTTTTAAATCGGCACCTAAGGCTCTCTGTGTAATGTATTGGTTGCATCCCCAGTAATTTAAATTCGCTACCCACATACCTGCAGCCATCATTGCTAAACCAGGCAAACTTGAATAATCATCAATTTGTTTTTGTGTGGCGCCTTTACTTGGTTGATCAAAAATCATTTTAAAATGATCGGGTGCTACCTTTAATAAATGATTAAACCCTGCAATGGCATTGCTGCCATAACCAAATTTTTCGCCTACTACGGTTAAGGCTATATAAGAGGTAATCAACCCGCCCACCGTTAATACCAATACTTGAATTACATCGGTGTAGCCTATTACTTTCATTCCACCCAAAGTGATAAACAAGGCAAATAGTGCAAGGCCAATCATAATTAAATGAAAGTTGGCACCACCTGTTAAATTATTAATAGCAATGGCACCTAAATATAAGATAGAAGTTAAGTTTACAAATATGTATAAGAACAACCAAAAAATAGCCATGATCATGGCGACTGTTTCGTTATATCTTGTTTTTAAAAACTGTGGCATGGTGTAAATGCTGTTTTTCAAATACACCGGCATAAAAAATACTGCTACCACTACTAAGGATACTGCAGCAATCCACTCATAAGCAGAAATGGCAATCCCTAATCTAAAACCGTTTCCACTCATGCCAATAAATTGCTCTGCAGATATATTGGAAGCAATCAAGGAAGCCCCAATTGCCCACCAAGTTAATTGGCCTTCTGCTAAAAAGAAATCAGTGGAATTGGCTGTAGCAGATTGCTTACGCTTATAGATCCAAAATCCATAGCTGGCAATGATTAAGAAATATAAGACAAAGACAATGTAATCATAGGTTTGAAGTCCTTTTGGCATAGCGTAAGGTTTTGATCTTAAAAATAGGTCTATCTACTCAAAAAGGCACCCTTTTGGAGTGCCTTTTTTTATCAAAACCAAACCTCAATTCTACTCCAAACCTAGTTTAACTATTTTCTTAACTTGAATGACTAAATAAATAATGACCACCCATACTGCAATAATAATACCATAAGCTAGAAATTCTAACCAAAAAGGGGAATGACCTCTACGCGCAAACAAACTACGGTGATTGTAATTCGTTGTATAGATTAAAGGCTTGCCCCAGGGTACATTGATTTCTGCACTTAGGTTTCCATAAATATCATTGTCTATCACATTGGCCAATAAGACTAAATTTCCTTTACTGTCTCCGGGTAAACTATCTCTTTTAAATTCTCCAGTTACCGCACCGGCAGAATCTGTTGTATAAGTAGCCGTTTCGCTAATATTTAAATTTCCGTCTAGCCTTTTGATGGCAAGTACCATCTCTACGCCCGTCATGGGTTTCCAAACAGAATCTGTCAAGACCAATAATTTTGCATTCACTATTTTTCCATCCGCTGTATCTATCTTAATTTTTGCTTTAGTAATAGTAGCCTCCCCTCTAGCCTCCTCATATAATTTGGTGGCTGCACTCACCGCTACAAAATTTTGTGTAGCCGATTTGGCCCATTCAGTTTTTGCAGCAGGAGGTATTAATAAAATAAATTCTCCCCTCTCCGAAGTAATACCAGTGCCAATTAAATTATTCTTATCTGCATCTGAAGTAATAAAAACTTTGACCGCAATATTGGCTATTTTTTGAAACTTCCCATCAATTTTAGATTTAGCAGAGATGACTAAATGTTGTACTGCATTATTATCGTTATAATATTTGACACCAAGTACTAATGTGTTTTTTTCGACTGTTTCAGCCAATAAAACAGTGGGTATTAAATAAACGACGAATGCTATTATTTTAAAAATGTTTTTCATTCTCATGGCTTTCAGTTTCAAGTATGGTTTCATGAATAGGTATAATCGGAAATATTCTTGCAAAAAAGGTGATCACTAATAGGGCACCTGCTAAAGAGCCTCCTGCAATGGCCCATTCTTCCCAACTAGGAATATAATGATGATAATTGGCTGGCACATCGTGCATAGGTAAAAATGGATGTAACAAAGTTGGTGTGACAATTAAAAATCTTTTAAACCATGACCCAACGACAACTAATATTCCTGCAATAAATGCTGGTATTGGTTTTCGGCCTTTTTTAAACAATAATATAAATATGGGAATGAACATTGAAGTGAAGATGGCAAACCAAAATATGGGTGCAAATTCTCCAGTAAATAAACCTAATAAATGATCTTCTTCAGATTTTTTCATTTTAAAGGCAGGCACTAAAAACTCATTGAAATTAAAATACAAATACAATAAAGCTAAGAGTACTAAAACCTTTCCCATTCTATCAAAATGATCATCGGTAATGTATTTTTCTAATTTATAGTGTGTCCTAAAAATATACATCGCAATGACCACCCCTCCAGCGCCTACTAAAAAGGCACCTGAAATAAAATACGCTCCAAAGTTAGTACTGTCCCAGCCTGGTCTATAAGTAGTGGCAAATAACCAAGAGGTGACCGTATGTATTGAAAAAGCAACTGGTATAATGGCAATGGCCAAAATATTAATAGCCTTATCGGTAATTTTAAATTGTTCCGCTTTATTTTTCCAAAAGGAGCCTAAAAAAACATATAATTTTTGCCGCCATTTTCCATTGCGTTCTTTAAAGCCAATCATGATTTTTAAATCGGGCAACAAAGGGAAGTACAATAATAATAAACTGATGAAAAAATAAGTAGTGATCACGATGACATCCCAAATGATGGGTGATTGCAAACGGCCATGTAAGAATAGATTATAAAATCTTTCTGGGCGGCCCATATCTACGATAATGATCAAAGAAGCAAATGTTATAGCCGATACAGCAATAATTTCGGCAATTCTAGTGAGGGGTGTGCTCCATTTTACATTGGTAAGTCTTAAAACTGCTGTAATTAAAGATCCGACCAAGCTGATCGCTACAAAGAAAACAAAGTTGGATATATAAATACCCCATGATGCATAATCTCTCATGGCAGTCACTTCTAATCCATAATACAATTGTCTTCCATAAGCAAATACGCCAAGGGCAGCAAAAAACAACAAACAAACTACCCAAATTTTACCTTGTTTGCCAAACTCCTGTGGTAATAGATCTGCAATGATTTTATCTTCTCTTAATTTATCCACGTTAATTATTTTAAAATGAGTGAATTTTTTGCCTATGCCTTTTTCTCTTCTTCACCAGATTCAACTTTGTTTTCAAATGGGAAGTTTCTATTTACAGGTGGCAAATAATAAACACTTGGTTTAGTACCTAAATCTTCCATCAATCTATAGCCCGCTTTATCTTTGATCAATTCACTAAATCTAAATGTCTCTGAGCCATTGGTGACAGTGTCTTCTAATAAATCACCAAACATAAATACCCCATTCGGACATGCAGAAACACAGTGTGGCAAGTTGCCTTGACGCACCATATCAGGACAGAAATCACATTTACCCACCGTACCCACCTTTTGCGGAACACTTGTTTCACATGAATAAGGTTTATCTGCAATTTCTTTTTCTATTTTAGGCTCCTCCCAATTAAAGACTCTAGTAGAATAAGGGCAAGCAGCCATACAAAAACGACAACCAATGCATCTATCGCTATCTATTAATACAATGCCATCTTTTCTTTTAAAAGTGGCATCTACTGGACAAACTTTTACACAAGGTGGCTCATCGCAATGCATACAGGTAGTGGGCTGCCAATAAGGCGCCGTATGTTCTGCCTCTTGCATCGGATACACTTTGATCCAGTTTTGACCTGGATGTATGTGGTGCATGTGATTACATGCGGTCTGACATTTTTTTACACTTTTACATCTTGATAAATCAATCACCATCACAAATTTCTTTCCTGCAATGCCTTCCCTAGCTGCTGTATTCATTACCGCTGGCAATTCAGGTACAGGCTTTAGAAAAGCTTTATCTACTTCTATAATTTCGCCATCTACTGATAACAATTTTACCATTTCGCCAGAGGGCTTAACATCAGGTATTTCTTCTGCAGTAAACGGATTTTTGGTGGCACAACCTGTCAGTGTAGCACCTGCTACTAAGGTGGTAGCTATAAAGTCTCTTCTTGAATTTTGATTAATTTTCATTCAACTATATTTAAATTACAAGGCTGTTTTTACCCAAGATTGTAATTGTTTATTAGATATCTTTTCTTTGTCCCCATTGATCTTAGTAACGTCCACTTCAACCAGCGTTCCATTTTGTGTCAAAAACTTAACTGTTTTAACTTCTGGTGCACAAGCAATCACTTCTTTCTTTTTAAAAGCAGTGGCCAGCTTTGCAATAGGAAATAAACTTAAAACGCCTAGCCCTGCAATTAATTTTCTTCTGCTATTGTCTTCTTTATGAGTTGGATCTATATCTGACATAAAATATTTTGAATGGTTTTCTATTTTTTAAATGTGCGCATATAATTCACTAAATTCCAAATGTCCTCTTGGTCTGGAATTTTCTTTTTGAAACTTGGCATATCATCACGACCTTCTGATGTTTTAAAAAATAAAGCACCGTCTGATTGCCCTTGTACTAGTGCTTTGCTAAAATCAGGAGGGGTTGTTTCTAATTGGGCTGCTTTACTGCCATCACCCAACCCAGCTTTTCCATGACATGAAGTACAATGTTGTCCCCATAAAACTTTCCCTGCTGCAATGGAAGCTGCATCTGACTTTACAGCATTGGCAGCTTTTGCTTTATCTGCTGGAACATTCCAAGGTTTTGTTTGAAACAAGGTGAAACTAGCTGTTGTAATAAAAACAATGATTAAGCTTAAGATTGGAAATTTTTTCATTTTTTTCTATTTATTGGTTTTGAATAGGATACAAAGTTTCATTTAATTGAGAGGGCCTTAAATGATGCACATCATTAGAAAATATGACTTTAATCATAAAAGAAGAAGGACCTATTTGGCCTAAACTGAAGCGCCCGCCTTAATAAATAAGACAGGCGCTCTTTTTCTCTCTTAGATTAATAAAATCTAAGATTCCTTAACATTACTTTAAAAATTCCAAAGTCTCGAGATATTAAACCCAATCAAGAATTGGCTTTTTGAAAAATCGTTTTGATTGTAGACATTGTTGTTTTGTGGCAAAATGTATCCATAATTACCCACGAAGATTTGAAAATCATGCCCACTTGTTTTCATGTCTAATCCCAAACTTATATTTGGATTTGGATTATTCATTGGATGTTGGGTAATAGGTTGATCATAATTTGCAATCAAGGACAACCCTTCTGTTAATTTAAATTTACCAGCAACACTAATGGCCAAATGTGCATTGTTTGTTTTTGGTTGAATTACTTTGTTAGCGTCGTAATAGGCTTCTACATTGTTAAAATAAGAAAGACTAGGACCCACTTGTAAAGAAATGCTTTCATTAATTTTTCTTGCAATGATTAATTGAGAGAAGAAACTCATACGATCTTGCAGATTAATGATTGGCAAAGCACTATTCTTTGCTCTAGTATCCATTACCGAGTTGGCAAATAGAGTAACACTCACTGGCATTCTATTATTCTTTGTTTGCTTGAACAAAGCATACTTTAAATTACCATTTACCTGCATTCTGTCGTTGGTAGCACCAAAGCCTACTTGTAGATCTTTAATGGGTACATAACTAAAGCCTAATAGCATGTTAGCGCTAGCAAACAAACCTGCAAGGTCTTTCCAGCCATGTTCTACTGTACCAAAGCGGTGTTGTATATCAAACTCGAAAGTACCTTTGATGGGCACCATCACTGTTTGATTGTCGATGATAAAATTTCCATCAAATGTATTTTTTACATAGGATTTCTTTTTAACTACAGGAGCAGTTGCCTGTGTAGAATCTTGTGCCATCAATTCATTCACTCCTAAAGCGAGTACCAGCATCAATAGTGGTAATCGAATCAAGCGAATCATTGATGTATAACTTATTGCTTTTTTCATTTGAAATTAATTTAATTGTTTTTTGCTCCTTGTTTAATCCATGCATAAATTTTTGCATTGATTTTTTCATCAGGTCCTGCACCCATGGGCATCACTGGACTTTTTTTACCATTCATCCACAACATCAACATACTATTATCAGGATCATTGGCTTTAATATAACTCCCATCTGTTAAAGCTTTATAAGCACCAGCTTCTGTCAAATCAGGATTTTTAGCTCCTGCCACATGACATCCCGCTTTTGCACAACTTGTAGTAAATAAAGGAATAATATCTGTTTTAAAACTCATGGTTTCTGTGATACTACTGCCTGGATTTACGACAATGGTTGAAGTTTTATAACATCCCGTAATAGCAATCATCATAATGGCCATAAAACCTGACAATAGGGCTATTTTTTTGGTTAACATACATTTTCATTTAATCGTTTACATCCATTTTATTTTTGAAACTTAAGCAATAAATTAGGCTTAATAGCATGTTGATAGTTGGACTTATCCCATACTGCAAAACCAAATGGTTGATCTTGTAAATTTGTAAAATCAATATCTTGTTTCAAAACATCCCCAGTTTTTAATTTTCTTTTATACTCTACAATATAGCCAGTACCTGTATAAATGGTTACACAGTCAATATCAGCTCTGCCATTTTTTAACGGAGATACAATAACTGAAGGAATACATTTTGCACCAATGGCACTGGTTGCTGAAGACCCTAATCTTTGGTAGTCGGTACCTTCATTTGGGTCAAGCGTTCCGCCGCTATAAGTTAATACACCTGTGGCACTCACCGCTGTCACTTTTTTGGCAACACCACCAGAACTCGTGTCTGCAATATTGATATAACTACTTGTTGAACCTGGGATCACATATAAAGGCACAGCTACAGTTGCACCGGTACCTCCAATTTTTAAATTTTGTGTATTCGCAAATGAACCCTGAGTAGCATCTGCAGTATAAACAGGTCTAAAAGGCCATACAGTGGCTGTGCTTCCTACTACTAAATCATCGACATGACGTCCATTGGCGTTACCCCCAGTTAAATTGGTAATGGCCGGTCCGCCCGCCCAATCTTGATAATTATCATCCATCTTACCATAGCTTAATCCTTTACTAGGTTGCATCCACCACATATCAATTTTTTCATTGGTGCCATTGGTATAGTGGTTCGCACTTGCTGAATTTGATTTAAAAGTTGGACTGGTCACTAAACTATCTAAAGCTGTTTTACCTACTTTAGCCACCAAGCTACCTACCGTAGAATAATCATAATAAGGTGTAAATACATGGCAACTTGCGTAACAGGTTTGTGAAGTAAATTTTGGGGTTGAATTGTCAACATTCCATAACATAGCAATTTTATCTTCGCCATAGCCTTCTCTTGTCATAATACCATTGGCATCATAGGCTCTAGCACTACCTTCTTTAGCCCATAATTTAGTAGTAGGGTTAAAATACCAAGGGGCCACTTTTTGACTTTGGTCTTTATCGGCATATTCTGCTAAAAAATAGATGTATTGATCATCATACATAGCCCTAAGTGTCGTAGGGAAACTTTCGCCTATATAACCTGCAAACAAACCATTGCCTGGATCTGGCACAACAGGTGTAAAATCTAATTTTTCAGCTTTTTCCCAAATAGCATCTACCACTCCATCAATAGTGGGTACTGTTGTAGTTTTTAATGCTAACAAATCTGAAGTATTTTTAGTTGCGGTAGATACCACCACTTGGTCTGTTTTGGTGCAGTACATAAAAAATAGTACTACAAAACTAAAGAGCGATACAATTTTTAAAATTTTCATACAATAATCATTTATAGTGAGTGTTAAAATTCCAAATGCAAAATTTGCACGGAAACAACTACTATAATATGACCGAAGTCAATGTTTTTGATGATTGAAATCATGTTTGACCTATTTTCGTTAATTTTATATTACAAGCTTTTTACTATGAATCCCGCATTTAATAAATTCAGTCGTATCATTACGAACCCTATTGCCTTTAGATTTTTTTTATTCCAAAAATTACCAGCCGCTTTTTTTGCAGGTTTACGGATCCAACATTTTGATGACCGTAAATGTATAGTACGTATTCGCTACTCTTGGTTTAGTCAAAACCCTTTTCAATCAATTTATTTTGCAGTGGAAGCCATGGCTGCAGAAATGACTTGCGGTATGTTGGCTTTTTCTCAAGTATATGAAAGAGTTCCAAAAATTAGTATGCTGGTGGTGGGTACTCAGGCCAATTTTTTTAAAAAAGCAACAGGTACTATTTTATTTAGCTGTGAAGATGGCATCGCCATTCAAGAAGCTATAAAAGAAACTATAGCTACCGGGGAAGGAAAAACATTAATTTGTAAGTCGGTGGGCACGAATTCAAAAGGCGAAGTAGTAGCCGAATTTAATTTTACATGGAGCTTCAAAGCAAAATAATTAAAACAACAACAGCCCCTTTCGGGGCTGTCAGAAGGGAGCTTTTGGGGGAAAGTATTACTCCTAAAACTATTTAATCCAATTAGAAAGTGGTTGTTCCATTGGGTTGATAAGTAAATCTAAAAGTATAATAGCGTTGTTTGGTTAATTTATCTGCGTCCGAAGCAGTTGGGCTTAAAGTTACCCCTCCTTTATAATAAGACAAAATTTCAAGCTTGGCATATTTTCCTGAAGCTGTTTTAATCACCAAAACTCTTCCTGCAATTGGAGTGATTAAACTAGTTAATTGATCATAGTTATACCATCCTTTACCACTGCCAGTGGTGATGGCATACGCGCTTGGTGCATTGTCTGTTTTAAAAACAGAATCTGCTGCAATAGTTTTGATGTCCTCAAATAAACCTTTGTAAATAAAAGCACCCCCCTTTCCGGTTCCGCTAGTTCCACCATTGGTTAAAATTCTTGTAGACATAAAAGCTAAATCCCATTTGGTTGTAGCACTGTCTGTATTAGGCACTATCGAATTATTTTCAATACTATAAAAAGTATACTTTCCAGCGCTATAAGGCCCAGTTTTTGGATCAACCCCTAATACGGTATCCGCAACAAGGTCTTTAACAGTGGCGGTCACTGGCGTATTGTTCACTACAGTGGTATCACTTGTTTTAGAACAAGCCATTAAAGTAAAGGTTACTAAGGAAGCAAGAATGGTTTGAGTGAATAGTTTTTTCATGATTGGTTTATTTTTTATTAATGATTTGGTATTTGATGGAGAAGTAAAAAGTTCGTCCAGGTAAATTAGATAAATTATTGGCATCAATATAATTGGTCATATTGTCGCAGCCCATTTGCAAGGAAAGTCCATTGGTAAAATTTTTACCCGCCGAACTATACAAGGATAGATAACCAGCGGCAAAACTATCACCACTGTCATACACTTCATTGCCATTGGTATTGTTAACCGCCCACTTACTTCTATAAAGTATTCTGCAATTCGCAAAATATCCATTATTGGTTACATAATTAATTTTGAACTGTGCTTTGTGCTTACTGATGTTGGGCAAACCAATATAGTCAGTCAATCCTAAACGACTACTAATGCCATTGGCATCCCTGGTATATACAGTACCTGCTTTGATTTGAGCAATTTGATCCTTATCCCCTGTTAATATAAATTGATACCCTCCGCTGAAAGACCATTCGGGACTCCATTGATATTTTGTTTCCAATTCTAGCCCTTGCGTATAAGCGCGTCCTATATTTAAATAACTAAATATTTGTGCCCCACTGGTATAAGCACCTACTTGTTGAACTTCGATTAAATTTTTTATGTCATTTCTAAATGCTTGTACACTAATGAAAGTTTTTGGATTGGGTTCCCAATCCCAAGAAAGATGAATTCCCGTAGAAGATTCTGGTTGCAATGATTTTAATAAATAATAATTGGAATACAAACTACCAATCTGACCTAAGCTATTCAATTGTCCAATTACTTTTTGCGCTTCGGCCGAACCATACACACTATAGTTGCCAGCAGCAACATTAGTGAAATCTAAATACAATTGTCTGAAATCTGGTGCCTTAAAACCTTGCCCAATGCTTAATTTAATTTTATGCTGTGGATTTAATTTGTACAACATAGATAATTTAGGACTCCAGGCAGAGGCATAAGAAGCATTTTGATCAAAGCGTACACCACCAATGACAATTAACTTATCCATCGGCGTCCATTCCCATTGGGTAAACCCATATTGAATGGTGTTATTTTTTCTAACTTTTTCACTATCATACCTGCTACTTTTTACACCCTCCCATACCGCACCTGCACCAAAAATACCAGTGAGTTTTTTACTTACCGTCCAATCTGTTTGATTTTCGATGCGTTGAAACAAATGGTTAAGTAAATCACTGTAAGGTGCGCCAGATAAGGTTAACAAGTCTTGATTGGAAACATAATTGGTTAAATAAGACCTAAAACTAGTTTTTAAATTATTAGAGAATCGATGATTCAAGGAACCTGTTAGGTTGATATCCGTATTGTGTTCCTTTCCGTTAGAATAAATGGTCACACCCCCATTGGATACCGCAATATTGCTTATGATTTTTTCATCGGTCAATCTGGTATTAAAAACCAAATTCGTATTCTCTGTTAGCTTATATTTAAATTGTTGACTCGTGCTTAGTCTGCTAATCGGCGTTGTTACCCTATTGTTGCTATTGGGTCTAATGCTGTATCCATCTGTATTGTAATAATTGTAAAAGCCTTGGTAAAATAAATTCTTTGTGGCCAATGTATTATTGACATTCGCATCTAAGGTATTGTATGTACCATACCTTATGGAAGCTTGTAAGGGAATAGTAGTACTAGCGTCGGTGATGATATTGATGACCCCCGCCATGGCTTCACTTCCATACAAACTGGAAGAAGGGCCCTTTACAATCTCAATTTTTTTAATATTACCTAAAGCAATTCTATTTAAATCTAAAACTCCAGCTGTCCTGCCTACCAATGGTTCTCCATTGATTAGAATAATGGTGTAGTCTGGATTTAAGCCCTGTAATTGAACCCCAGCGCCAAAGCCACTGGTCATGGTCAGGCCTGTTTGTTCTTTTAAAATATCGGTGAGGCGCAATGCCCCATTTTGTTGAATGGTTTTGGCATTGATGATGGTGACAGGAACGGTAATATTACTTAATTTTCGCTCTGATCTAGTAGCAGTAACCACCACGCTGTCTCCATTGGCAGAAAGGGTATCCTTAACAAGGATGACCTTTTGTCCAACAGCCACTAGCGGACCAAAAAACAATAAAATTAAAATGTGCTTTCCCATCTAGCCACAAAGCTCGATGATCCAATTTTCAGAAGCTAGACTTTGCAATTGAAATGTACTCAAAAAGCGTAAAATTTGACATAAGGATGACAAATCACTTTTTATCTAGTATTTTTTTGATGGATTTAATTTCTTCCTCATTGATAAAATACTCGTAAAATCTTTTGTCCTCTTCTTTTCTAATACTTGAAATCAAAGGGGTGTCTGCATTTACAATAATGGAATATTTTTCATTGATTGTATTAATTACATCACTTCTTACCTTTTTTTGCAAGCCTATATTTTTATCTTTGATGCCCAAGACATGATTAATTTGATTGATTTCAATAGGTGTATCCTTCGAAGCTGCTGCTAACAAAAGCTGAATCAAAGATAATTCCGTTCCAACAAAAGCTTGCATAATACTTTTGGTTTTTAAAATTTTTAAATTGGATTGTTGGATTTTTTTCTTGACCGTTTTTCTGTATAACCAAATAAAAAATATCACCATGATTACAAGTAAAAATATCAGCGCTACTATATAATAATAATTCTTATCCAACCCCCAAATGGGAAAATCTAATTTTGTAAAATCGGTCATTAAAAGCGCTCTTTGATCAAAACCCTTGCTGTTGTTGGCATAGCTATACAAAGAGTCCTTATAAAAGTACATATCTGCATTTGTAGACCTTCTAACCATGTATTGATTGAACTCTGTATTCTTAGATTTAAAAATTGAATTATGAATAAAATCAAAAATATAAACATCATCAACTATCGTATACAAAAACCCATTGTCTATAGTTAAAAAAGTATTGATGACAATGTTATCCTTGACTAATATTTTAGCTTGGGTACTTAAAGTGCCCAATTTTTTCCATTCCATAGAATTCAAATCCAAGCAATAACTATCATACAATCTTGGGGCTTCGCTATTTTGTGGTAGTTTGATTCCCGCATTGCTAAATAATTGAAATGGAATATATAATTTCCCTTCCTTATGATCCATCCAATTGTAACCATTGGAAATAATTTCCTCATTGGCTGGTACAATGTCCCATTCTTTGTCTGAAAAATTAAAAGATCTTAGTAACCCATTCAATTTCCAAAAACCATAACCACCATAACTGTATAAATGATTGTTATATAAAAAATTATTGCATTCAATATTGTAATTAATGTTGATGGTTTGGTCTATCCTATGGAAACTGTAGTTTTTACTAGTATCTACCACTGGATCCAAAACATAAACCACCCCGGTTCTTTCTAATAAAATATAAACTGTATCATGCGCTTTTATTAGCTCTTGTAAAACCCCTGCATATACAGGCCCTGCAGTTGGAACAATCTCCGTAGACTTGGACATAAAAATCTTAGTGCTTAAGTCCTTGGTTTCAATGATTTTAGTTAAAAAAGGAGTTTTTGGGGTAAAAAATTGAGCTGGAAGTTCTCTATTCTGGGCGCTTAGTATGGGTAAAAAGTAAAAAATGCTAAGAATACTAAAAAATAGATATTTATTGTAAAACATTGATTATCAATTATAAATTAGGTAATTTACTTAGTCCTATATTCGTTTTAATTATTAAATATAGGAAATAACCTATTAAGAAACTTAATAAGTAACTCAATTTAATAGGACAAAATTAAAATTGCATCAATTTTGATTAGCTTTTGGGGGAAAGCTATGGATTTATGAAAGAGGACTAGTTTACTGGTCCTCTTTTTTTATACCCAAAATCACCCTATTGTTTCTTGTTTTGAATTGGGGAAATTATGCTCCTTTTGGTAACAATTTGGTAACATTGGGCCTAGGGCCTTTTGAAGTCAAAAGGGGACTTTTGTGTTGCATTATTCAAACCAATAAAACGTTTATTATGGACTTTAATTCAATCATGAAAATTTTCTTACCTAAGGATAGAGTTTTCTTTCAATTGTTCGAAGAAGTAGCAGAACATGTGTATGAAATGGGCATCAAATTAAAAGAAATGGTGAACGAACCTGATGCAGATGTAAGAGCCAATATCTTGGCACAGATTGAAAATTTAGAACACAAAAACGACGATCTAACCCATTCTATTTTCACTGAATTGGGTAGAAATTTTATTACTCCCTTTGATAGAGAAGACATCCACTATTTGGCTTCTTCCCTAGATGATATTGCCGATTACATATACGCATCTGCAAAGAAGATTAATTTTTATAAAGTAAACCCGAACGATACAGGCATACATAAATTGGCTGAATTGATTTTACAAGGCACACAAGAAACAAAAAAAGCAGTCTTGGGTTTACGCAACATGAAGAATATCAAAGAGATGACCGAAGCCATGATTAAAGTAAACAGTATCGAAAATCAGGCAGATGATATCTTTGACATGAGTATTGAAAAATTATTTGAACAAGAGAATGATTTTAAAGAAGTAATTAAGAAAAGAGAGATCTATCAAGTACTTGAAATTGCAACAGATAAAATTGAAGATGTATCTAATGTAATTGAATCTATTATTATCAAGTACGCATAATTTAACGCAAGATGACTTTACTTATCATTATCATAGCGCTAGCGCTAATATTTGACTATATCAATGGATTTCACGATGCAGCCAATTCAATTGCTACCGTGGTTTCCACCAAGGTATTGACTCCCTTTCAAGCTGTATTGTGGGCTGCCTTATTTAATTCTGTGGCCTTCTGGATTTTTAAAGACCATGCGGTGGCTAATTCTATCAGCAAAACGGTCTATAAAGATTTCATCACCCTGCCTGTAATTTTTTCAGGCTTATTGGCTGCTATTTTTTGGAACTTACTTACCTGGTGGTATGGTATTCCTTCCTCTTCTTCACATACTTTGATTGGAGGCTTTGCAGGGGCTGCCATTGCGCATGCCTTGATGATTAAAGGCATAGATTTTTCTTGGGCTAAAATTGTAGATAGCGATACTATTTTAAAAACAGTACTATTTATCTTCTTGGCGCCCATCATTGGCATTGTCATTTCCATATTCATCACCGTAGTCACTATCATGCGTAATATATGGTGGCGACTAGCCATCATCTCCATTGCAACTTTACTTACAGTACTAATGTTTGATAAATTTGAGGATACAAAAATTAAAGAAAACGTTCAAAAGTTTTACAGCATAGATAAATACCAAAAAGAAGTAGCTACTATAAAAGAAGATCTAGTTAAAAAACAAACGGATACTAATTTATTGGCTGCTTTAAAACTAAACGAAGGCAAATTAGAGAAAGCAAAAACTTATTATGCTCATTTAGTCCCTTACTTATCTGATTTTGATAATTCATCGGCGGATAAAATTGCCGCAACTGCTAAAGACAGTGGTTGGTTAAAAACTGCAGCGGTTAGTAAATTAAAAGATGCGGTAAGAAACGCAAACGACTTTTTAGTACTAGAAGCAAAAGCGCCAGAAGATAACGCTGCAAAAGCTGAGTACACTATTGCAAAAGATAAAACAGAAGAATACAAGGCCCCTTTAAAATTATACTTAGAAGGGACCATCTCTTTAGATTCAGCATTAGTTATTGTGAATAGCATTTATCCAATTGCAGATAAAAACTTGGATAAGGTAAAAGCAAAAATCACAAAGTTTAATATTGAAAAAACATTTGCAGGTGAAATAGACAAAGCAGACAATTCAATTATTGTATACGGTATTATTGGCGCAGCTATTTTATTTATGCTTGTTTACTTGTATGTAGAAAAAATTAAAACACCTACCGCACAT
>CAINEG010000185.1 GCA_903847655.1 uncultured Bacteroidota bacterium | reverse complement strand
TAGTGACAAAAGTAGCTACCCCATCTTCTCTATCTTTAAAGGCATCAAACAAATCGTTGACCAATTGACCTACCAATCCTGATTGGTAAATAAATAATTTCTCTTCATAGGTCCATTCTTCGTCTACTACGGTAGCCCATAATAAAGAACTATTGCCACATTTATTTTCTGAAATGGATAAGATTTCATCCAATGAAATTGAGGCATCTAATTGTTTTTTGGAAATGACCTGCCATTCAATGGCCAATTTTAAAGCTTTTATAAATTCATTAGAAGGTGTCCAAATTTTTCTAAGTTGGTTGTCTAACTCAAAAATTAATTTAATTTTTGGTGTCACCATCTCTGTAGCAATCGTTTTGTCCACTATGGCGTGGTATTGTTCTTTTTCAAAGTTTTCTTCATCAATCAAATCATCATATAAAGTAGCCATGGCCGAAATGATGGCCATTCTTTTAGCTTCTGCAAGGCTGGTTTTTCTGCCTTTCAAACACAAATAATTTTCAATATTCACGATTTGATTAAATAGGGGGTAATAAAAATCTACCTTCTTTTTTTCTTTGGGGGATAGGGTATAGTTTACTTTTTCCAGGCATGAATTTACGATGGGCCTTAAAAAAGAACGCATCAGATTCATTTGCTTTAGGGTACTAAAAGCATAAGAAAACGCAGTAGATATAAAACCAAAATAATTCACAGTACAATTTGAATCAAATTTCGTACAATAATTGAAGCATTCAAATATTATTTTTTAAATTAATAACTTAATGCTGCCAAATTCCTATTTGCAACTGACTAAACATGACCTAGCTCAACTGATTTAATGGGTTAACTATTGTTCTTTTAGGTATCTTTGCAAAAATTAATAAAGAAAGCCATTCTAATTTTTAACGCATGAAAAAAGCCCTCATTTTAACATTCTTTACCCTACATTTTTTGACTGGATTTGCTCAAAAAACAGAAAGAAAAGGGGAATTCTATATCTCATGGGGCTACAACAAAGATTATTTTACCAATTCTAATATTTTCATCGATCAACCTGCATTGGGCAATAATTTTAATTTTAAGCATACAGTTTTAGAAGATCATCCAGGTTGGGATGAAGGGCTATTTCAAAAAGCCTTAACCATTCCACAATACAATTATCGTTTTGGTTATTTTTTTGATAAGAATAAGGATTGGGCATTTGAAATTAACTTTGATCATACCAAGGCTTTAATCAAAGACAACCACAGCGTTCATATGATAGGTACCTATCATGGTGCTGCCATAGATTCTACTTTTAATTTTTCAAAAACTGGTGTAGGCAGTTCCCAAAATTATTATTACTTAAACAATGGGGCAAATTTTTTACTTTTCAATATTGTTAAAAGAAATAGGTTCAAATCTTTGTCAGGCAAACATATTACCCTTGATGGGCTTACTAAATTTGGTATTGGCCCCTTAATTCCCCATGTAGAAAATTCTTTATTTGGTCAAAAAAATGAAAGTAAGTTTCAATTTGGTGGCTGGAATACTGGGGCTGAATATGTACTAAGAAGCACCTTCTATAAAAAATTGTATTTAGAATTTTCAGGCAAATTAGATTACGCAGCTTATTACAATTTAAATGTGTATCAAGGCAATGCGCGTCAAAATTTTGGCACTTTAGAATTCATCTTAAGTTTTGGCTACAATATACCCATGGGCCCTAAAATACCATCGGCTTCGCACTAGTCAAATTCAACCATAATTTTTATACTATTTGCATCTGGTGCATAAAAGGAAGGGAAAGCATTTTTTAACTCATTGAATTTAATTCTATGAGAAATGTATTTTTCTGGCTGAATTTTTCCAATTTTCATTTGCTCAATCACCTTTTCAAAGTCTATTCTATTGGCGTTTCTACTACTCATCAACGTAGTTTCTCTTTTGTGAAATTCGGGGTGACTAAAAATTAGTTCCCCTTTTTGCAAACCTATTAAAATGTATTTCCCACCATGGGCTAGCCACTGTAAGCCATTGTTGATGGCAGTTTGATTGCCCGTAGCATCTACGACTACGGTAGGCATTTCATGATTGGTCATCAATTGCAATTGTTCATGCAGATTGTCCTCAAGTGGGTTAAGGATATTTTTTATCTTTAAATGTGTTTGCACAAAATCAATTCTATGTGGATCCATCTCCATCACAATTACATTCGCACCTTCTAATTTTGCAAATTCCATCGCACCCAAACCAATGGCACCCGCACCCATAATTAAAACATTTTCACCTTTTTTAATGTCAGCTTTGCTCATACCATGGGCACCAATACTAAAAGGTTCAATCATGGCCAAAGCGTCCAAACTTAAACCAGGCGCTTTAATTAATTTATCCTCAGGTACTGCAATGTATTCACACATGCCACCATCAATATGTACGCCAAAAACTTGCATGGCTAGACAACAATTTTCTTTTTGATTTTTACAGGCTATGCACTTTCCACAATTAAAATAAGGCATTAAGCTTACCTGATCTTCATTCTTGTAGATCTTAGAATCATTATGGTCAATGACCACACCAGCTATTTCATGACCTAAAATTCTAGGATAATTAAAGTAGGGCTGACTGCCTTTAAAAGCATGTAGGTCGGTACCGCAAATGCCAATTCTCTTTACCTGAATCAATACTTGGCCCTGAGTTAAATTGGGGATAGGTTTTTCTTCATAGGAAAAGGTTCCAGGGCTTTGACAAACAAGTACTTTCATCATTATTACAAGATTTCTATGGTTCTAAATTTAAAGATTCTTTTTGTATAATTAAATAGAAATACTAAATTACCTAACCAATAAAATAAATATTTATTTTTGAACTTAATTTAATACTATGAAAAAGCTTGCTTTCTTATTAACTATCTTATTTAGTTTTTCTATCTTAATGGCACAGGATAAAATTATTGTCAATGCCGATTTAGGCACCACGGCCATTAATAAAAATATTTATGGACATTTTGCGGAACATTTAGGTAATGGCATCTATGGGGGTATTTATGTAGGTGAAGGGAACACCAAAATTCCTAATACCGCTGGGGTACGTAATGATATTATAGAGGCACTAAAAAAATTAAAAATTCCTTTATTAAGATGGCCAGGTGGATGTTTTGCAGATACTTATCATTGGCAAGATGGCATTGGACCTAAGGCAGATAGGCCAAGTATGTTAAATGTTTGGTGGGGTGGGGTGACTGAAAACAACAGTTTTGGTACCCATGACTTTTTAAATATGTGTAAAGCCATTGGCGCAGATCCTTATTTGGCAGCGAATGTTGGATCTGGAACGGTGCAAGAGTTGGCAGACTGGGTAAAGTATGTAAATTTTCCAGAGGGATCTGGACCTATGACGCAGTTAAGAGCAAAGAATGGACAGAAAGAACCTTGGAATGTAAATTATTGGGGCGTGGGTAATGAGGCTTGGGGATGTGGTGGCAATATGAAGCCTGAGTACTATGCTAATATATATAAGCAATACGCCACTTTTATGGCAAGTACTAAGGATAGACCCACTTTTAAAATTGCATCAGGTGCCAATTCAGATGATTACAATTGGACCGAAGTATTAATGAGAGATATTCCATCTGAAATGATTGATGGATTAGCCTTACATCATTATTCAGTCATCGATTGGACTAAGAAAAGTTCAGCTACCGCTTTTACAGAAGATGAATATTTCACTACTTTAAAAAGAGCTTGGAAAATGGAAGAGTTGGTGACCAAGCATTCCACGATTATGGACAAATACGACCCAAAGAAAAAAATTGCTTTGGTGGTAGATGAGTGGGGCGGATGGTATGATGTAGAGCCAGGCACCAATCCTAGTTTTTTGTTTCAACAAAATACCATGAGAGATGCAATGATTGCTGGATTAAGTTTAAATATTTTTAACAATCATGCTTCAAGAGTAAGGATGGCCAACTTGGCACAAACGGTGAATGTGCTACAAGCCGTTATTTTAACCAATGAAGAAAAAATGATTTTAACACCTACTTTTCATGTGATGGAAATGTACAATGTGCATCAGGATGCGACTTTATTGCCAACTGATTTAAATACCGGAGACTATGAAAATGGTAAAGATAAAATTCAAGCCATTTCCACTTCTGCTTCCAAAGATAAAAATGGTAAAATACATATTTCAGTGGTGAACATCGATCCAAATAAAAAGCACGAGATTAATTTAGAAATGAGGGGACAAAAAATGGGTAAAGTAACAGGCCGTATATTGGTATCTGCTAAAATTCAAGACCACAATAGCTTTGAAAGCCCTAATAAAATTATACCTGTAGTTTTTAAAGATTTTCAAACAACCAATACGGGCATTAAGTTTACCATGCCCCCAGCCAGTGTGTTGGTCATAGAAAGCGTTGAGTAAAAAATGGTAGCTTTAATTCAATCTCACTAAGTATCAGTAGCTGTATGAAAATGTTTAATGGCTTTTTTGTGCTTGTTTTTATTTTATTTGCAGCCGTACAATACAATGACCCAGACCCTTATTTATGGATACCCATTTATTTGTACCCAGTGGTCCTATGTTATTTAGAATTAAAACAAAAACCCATTAATAAAAAAGCCTATTGGGTAGGCTTTGTAATTTTTGGTGTTTATGCCATTTATAAATTATTTGATACCAATGGAATTGTTGATTGGATCAAATTTCACAATGCAACAAGTATTGCTGCCACCATGAAAGCTGAGCAACCTTGGGTAGAGGAATCAAGAGAATTTTTTGGTTTAGTGATCATACTTGCGGTGATGGCTATTAATTACTTTAAATCAAAAAAAGGGGAAGGCAATTTAATTACATCCCCTTAGATTATTCACGTCTAGAAAGGAATATTCACACCGGTGTTCCAAATAAATTCAGTGCCTTGCATTTTACTAATAGGCCAACATGTGGTAAGGAAAAGATTACATTTCCAATTTTCCTTTTGATAGGTAGTGGTTTGAGCAGCAAAATAACCGCTCAGCCAACCATGGTCTTCTAAATAAAAAATGCTAGGCTTAGTAGTAATGATCTCTTTGCTGCCTAATTTTAAATTATCAAATTCGTAAGCAAAATTGACAAAATTTTCAAATAATAATCCAGGCAATCTCAATCTATCCGAACGCCAATAGGAAAACAAAAACTTTTGATTAATAAAGGGTCTATATTCTCCATTCAATTCAAAAGAATAGTATTGTTGCATTTGAAATTCTTGATTATTAATTACAGGATTATTTTTCATGAAAAACCAATTGGTATTGGCCGTTAGGGCGATGGTTAATTTTTTATTTTCAATTAAATAGTAGCCCACCCTAGCAAACAAGGTCCAAGGTTTAAGGTCCATCCCTAAATTAAATTCAGGGTTAAAGTAAAACTTACCTTTTCTTATTATTGTAGAACTTAAAATAGCCGGAGCGCCTAAGGCAAAGGCCGGCGCAGGGGCAACCCCATTGTTGGTCAATTGGATATTCCCAGAGGTTTGCGCTACAGCCCAATTGGTTATAGCCAGTGCCCAAGCAAAGACAATTAATTTGAAAAATTTCAATAGCAAGCGTTTATACTTGTAAAATAGCACAAATAAACAGTATAATCAAATCCAGCTATTACATAAGCGGCCACTATCTTCACAACAGAATCAATAAATTTGCGTTCTTAAAACTAAATAGCCCAATGGTTAAATTTATAGGTATACTTATATTCTTGAATTCCTATATACTAGTTCAGGCGCAACAACCATTAATGGCAACAGGCAATGGACAAATCTATGGTAGCGTAGTAGATGCAGATAGCAAACTACCTATTGAATACGCCACCATCATTCTTTATAAAGATGTTAGCAGCAAGGCCATGAATGGCACCACCACCAATAAGCAGGGTCAATTTTATTTGAAAGAATTACCATTGGGTATGTATAAAATAACTGTGGAATTTGTAGGCACGAAAATAAAAAATATCAATAATATAAGTATAGATAATAAACAACTAAAAATAAATTTAAATACTATATTATTAGAAAAAGCCAATAGCACCCTTAAAGAAGTAACGGTAACAAGTTCTTCAAGACTGATCGAGAACAAAATTGATAAAATGGTATTTAATGCAGAAAAGGATATTAGTGCGCAAAGCGGAGTGGCCACCGATTTATTGAAAAAAATTCCCATGGTTTCTGTGGATATCGATGGTAATGTTCAATTGGCAGGTACTTCAAGCATTCGATTTTTAATCAATGGCAAACCAAGTATCGCCTTTGGCTCCAATATTACTGAAGTATTACAATCTATACCTGCGAGTGAAATAAAATCGGTGGAAGTAATTACCAATCCTGGTGCAAAATATGATGCAGATGGATTAGGCGGAATTATTAACATCATTCTAAAACAAAATAAAACAAAAGGATATAACGGCAGTATCAATACCAGTATTGGTACGCGAATCGAAAATGGATCGGTTAATTTAGCTTTAAGAAATAATAATTTTGGTGCAAGTTTTTATTTGGCAACCAATGCAACTTTACTTTCTGCTACGCCCAATTCTATGAATAGAACAACGAATGATGTCGCGAATCATATGACTAATTATATGGAACAAGATGGTAGTAGCGATGTAAAGCGTCATGGAACTCATTCAGGATTAAATTTAGATTGGACTTATTTAAAGAAAAATAGTTTTACTGCCTCAGTTAATGGTAATGATTATGGATACAATGCCTCAGGGTATAACAACCAAATTTTATCTAGTCAATTAGATGGAGCTGCATGGATACCAAATACCCTACTCCACAATAGTACAGCAGGATCTTATCTAGGAACAGGCATGAATTACAATGTCAATTATAAAAGAACTTTTGATAAAGCAGATAGAGAGCTGGAATTAGCCTACAACGATGGTAATTCAAATAATAAAAACGAATCTAGTTCATTGCAGTACTTAATGCCAGCCAATATTTTAAATTATGGTAGTAAGACTATTTCAGCCCCTGCGGATAGGGAAACAGAATTAAAACTAGACTACACCGAACCTATTTCCGATAAATTAAAATTTACTAGTGGCGGTAAATTGGTTGGTGTGGATTTAAATAGTGCAACCAATGTATATACACAATCTGGACTACAAGCTAGTAGATTAAATAATAGTTTGTCCAATACTTTAGGCTATCACCAAAAAGTAGTTGCAGTATATGCTGAATTAGAATTTCCAATCAAAGATTGGATAGAGGCAAAACTAGGAGGAAGATGGGAGCAAACCAAGGTGGATGCATTATATTCCTCTTCCAAACAAGCCATCAATCCTAGCTATAATAATTTTGTCCCTTCAATTTTTTTAAAACGTAAGCTTGGAGAAGATAATAGTATTAAATTAAGTTATTCAAGAAGAATCAACCGACCAGGTTCACAAGACTTAAATCCTTACATCAATACCACCGATCCAAAAAACATGAGTCAAGGAAATCCATTCCTACTTCCGGAATTGGGGGAGCGCATTGAATTGAGCTATAATCATCAATTGGGGGAGATAGGATCTTTTATGATTTCTTTAGGACAACGCAATTCCAATCAAGACATTCAACCCTATGTCATTTATTATCCAAGCTTACAAGTAGGGGACAGTTTGTATTATAATGTTAACTTAAGTAAAAATGAAAATATAGGCTTAGAAAAAAATACTGGAGTGAATTTCTTTGGTGACATAAAGGTCTCCAATGCTTTAAGTGTAAGAACCAATTTGTTTTATTTTTACAGAGAAATATTTAATAGTATCGACCGTAATTACAATGCGACCAGTCAAAACTGGCGAGCAAATATTAACCTGACCTATGAGTTTTCTAAAACCTTAGTAACCGAGTGCTTTGGTAATTTTAATTCTGCATGAAACGAAGTACAAGGAAAATACCCTGCCAATGCCTCTTATAGCTTTGCCCTTCGTAAAAGATTTTGGAATAGCAAAGGAAGCTTGGGTCTAGTGGCCAACAACCCCTTTGCAGAATACATCAAGCAACAAACCCAAATTAGTGGGCCTAATTTTTATTCAAATTCGATTAGATATATACCTTCGAGGTCCTTTGGCATTAGCTTTAACTGGCGTTTTGGTAAGCTCGAATTTAAAAAAGAGCACAAAGAAGAAGGTGGTTCGGAAGACAGCGGCAGCAACTAATACCTACCCAGATTCATTTGCACAAGTCCCATTCATAAAATTCGCTTCATTATTGCGTTATTATGACACAATTATTAATTATATTTATAATTGAAAAACTGGCTATTATTTATTTTATAATAAACTACTATGAAAAAAATTCTATTTTTCTTTTTTGTACTACCTGTTTTTGCCCAAGCACAACAAAAATTTGAGGAAATTAATTTAACAGAAGGTGTTAAAAAAATCAAAATCAACAATCAAATTAGCTTAGGCTATTCTACTGAATCTGGTGTAAAAATCATCATGAAGGATGGATTGCCTTTTAAGGATTTAAATAAAAACGGCGTAGTAGATATTTATGAAGATTGGCGTTTAAATGTCAATGACAGAGCCAAGGACTTAGCTGCTAAAATGAGCATCGAGCAAATTGCGGGTTTAATGTTGTACAGTGCGCATCAAGCAATTCCTATGCCAGTGGCTGGGATGTTCAAGGCAACCTATGGTGGTAAAGCATTTCAAGAGAGTGGTGCAAAGGCTTCAGATTTAACCGATCAACAAATTGCTTTTTTATCCAAGGATAATTTAAGACATGTCTTAATCACTTCAGTTGAAAATCCAATTGTTTCCTCTACTTGGAACAACAACGTTCAAAAATTAGTAGAAAAAATTGGCTTAGGAATTCCTTCAAACAATAGTTCAGATCCAAGAAACGGCGCGAATAAAAATGCAGAATACAATGCAGGCTCAGGTGGTACCATTTCACAATGGCCCGAAGAGTTAGGCTTGGCTGCTACATTTGATCCTGCGATCACCAAAAAATTTGGTTCTATTGCATCCAAAGAATACAGGGCATTAGGCATCACTACGGCTTTGTCTCCACAAATCGATTTAGCCACCGAGCCAAGATGGAATAGATTTGTAGGTACATTCGGTGAAGATCCTGCCTTGGCTACAGATATGTCCCGTGCTTATGTTGATGGATTTCAAACCTCACCAAAAGCAGTGGACAAATACAATGGATGGGGTAACTATAGTGTGAATGCAATGGTCAAACATTGGCCAGGTGGAGGACCAGAGGAAGCAGGTCGTGATGGTCATTTTGCTTATGGAAAATTTGCTGTTTATCCTGGAAAAAATTTCCAAACACATTTAAGAACCTTTATCAATGGTGCATTTAAATTAGAGGGCAGTACAAAAAAGGCAGCTGCCGTAATGCCTTATTATACAATTTCAGTCAATCAGGATATAAAAAATGGAGAAAATGTAGGCAATGGTTTTAGTAAATACATTGTCACAGATTTATTAAGAAACAAATACCAATATGATGGCGTAGTTTGTACCGATTGGGGCATCACCGGAAATGAAGGACCAAAGCCTGATATTTTTGCTGGTAAATCATGGGGGGTAGAAAAACTAACTATTGCAGAAAGACATTATAAAGTAATGATGGCTGGGGTGGATCAGTTTGGGGGCAACAACGATGCAAAACCAGTATTGGAAGCTTATCAAATGGGCGTGAAAGAACATGGGGAAGCCTTTATGCGCAAGCATTTTGAACGATCTGCAGTTAGATTGTTGTTAAACATATTCAGAGTAGGCTTGTTTGAAAATCCTTATTTAGATCCTAAAGAATCCATGCGTATCGTAGGTAAGCCTGAATTTATGAAAGCAGGTTATGAGGCACAATTAAAATCAATTGTATTAATCAAAAATCAAAATAAAACTTTACCAATCGCAAAAGGTAAAACTGTATTTATTCCAAAGAGAACTACACCAGCAGGAGTTAACTTTTTTGGTCAACCATCTCCCGAAAAAACAGAATACCCAATTAATTTAGAATTGGTAAAAAAATATTATACAGTAACAGACGATCCAAGTAAAGCCGATTTTGCCATCGTATTTATTAAGAGCCCAGTAAGTGGTGGTTACAGTAGAGCGGATAGAGAAGCTGGCGGAACAGGCTATGTGCCTATTAGTTTGCAATTAAAAGACTACACCGCAACAGATGCAAGAGTACATAGTATTGCTGCCGGAGATCCAGTAGTGGATCCTACCATTACCGACAGAACCTACCAAGGCAAAACATCTAAATCCAATTCTTATCCCGATTTAAACACCATTTTGGATACAAAGAAAGCCATGAATGGCAAGCCTGTCATTATTTCTGTGGCAATGACCAATCCAATGGTATTTGGAGAATTTGAAAAAGAAGTAGATGCGATTGTAGGAGAGTTTGGTGTACAAGTAGAAGCTCAAATGGACATTATCTCTGGCACAGTGGAACCAAGTGGTTTATTGCCTATGCAGATGCCAATCAATATGAGTGTGGTTGAAAAGCAAATGGAAGATGTGCCTCATGATATGCAACCTTACAAAGACAGTCAAGGACACTTGTATGACTTTGGTTATGGCTTAAATTGGAAGGGCGTCATTAAAGATGCAAGAACAGTTAAATATGCAGTAAAGAAATAATTCTATATTAGTATCAATCGATTTATAAAAAAAGCCATCTAAATT
>CAINEG010000184.1 GCA_903847655.1 uncultured Bacteroidota bacterium | reverse complement strand
CCGGTGGGGTAAGCTGATGTTCGAGACCAATGATAAAAATAAAGGTTGGGATGGACGCGATCCAAGTGGTATATTGCAGGAGATGGATGGGTATAGTTATTTTTTAGCGTATAGCTATATAGATCCATTGACACAGGAATTGAAAAACAGTAAAAAAACAGGATCAGTAATTTTATTTAGATAAATCACTCAATACTCTTTACAGGACGTACCCAACACTTTGTATATTTAAGATAATCATCTTGCGTGCCATCATTAAAAAATTGAAGCCAAGCATGGTTCTCAATACTTTGTTCAATGGTCCAGTAGTATTTACCATTTAAGCCTGGGATCTTATTTTTATTTTCGTATAATATATTCAGTTCTGCTCTATTTGGAAGTCGCCAACCATCTTTTAATTTTTCGCAAGCTTTTCTGGAATCGGCCCATTTCATTTGCATTTTTAAATCGGATCTAGCCACCAAAAATTCACCAATTTTTATAGGGTTTTTTGTAATACTATTTTGAGCAATACAATGAAATGTTAGCATGGATAGTCCAAAAATGGCTAACAGCAATTTTGCTTTTTTCATTTGGTTTTTAATTTTAAGCTTCAATATCAAATATAATTGTTTTAATGCTACTAATATACAAGATTTTTAAAATGTATTTCATCATATTTATAGCTTTAGGCCATCTGAAATCCTCTAAATTGTCCTAAATTGCTTATGTAAATAAGGCGTCATATAAAATGTCCGTACTGCTTGTTATTATTGACTTTTATGATTAGCCAATGCGGTTATTACATTAGAAAAATTCGTTACATAAAATATTTTATATGAAACTATTCAATTATTTATTTGTCCTAATTTTTATATCATTTGCTGCAGTGCAATATAATGACCCAGATCCTTATTTATGGATACCTATTTATCTTTATCCAGCAGCACTCTGTTTTTTAGCAGCACGTGAAAAATTTAATAAAAATGCATATATCGGTGGGTTTATTTTTTTCAGTCTTTATGCAGCATATAAATTATTAGATCAAAATGGGGTAATAGATTGGATGCGTTTTCATAATGCTGCAAATATTGCAGCTACCATGAAGGCCGAGCAACCTTGGATTGAGGAGTCAAGGGAGTTTTTTGGGTTGATCATTATCTTAATTGTTTTATTTATAAATTATAAAAAATTTATAAAAACTAAGTAAAATAAAAAATCAGCGGCAGTATAAATTAAATTATTAAGCAAGCTTAATTAATTATATAGATACACATTTTATAGCCATATGAAAAGAAGAAAGTTTATTATTCAAAGTTCGGTTGGAATGATGGCGGCATTTCCCGCAATGAAAAACTTATCAATTTTAGATACGCCTTATTTCACCACTGGTATAAAAATTGGTGAAATTACGCCTACATCAGCTGTTGTATGGGCGCGGCTTACAGCGAATCAAACACGCGTAAAAGATTCAGGTATTCATCCAGCGATTCTGTATTGGGATGACGCAGTTAACGAGTGGCATGATGTATCTTATTTTGACAAAAAATATAAAATGGGTAGGCCAGACAAAAATGTTAAAGTAGTCATGCCTGAAGGAAATACTTTGAATACATTAGATGGCGCAGTGCCTGGTGTTGCTGGTCAAATAAATGTAAAATATCGTGCCATAGGAACCAAAGAATGGCAAACGACAAAGTGGGTGCAAGTTGAATCTGAAACTGATTATGCCACCCAATTTAATCTTTACCATCTTGAATCTAATACCAAGTATGAGATAAATGTGTTAGGCAAAACAAATAGTAAAGGCATTAAAATTATGGCGGGTAGCTTTAGTACTGCACCCAAAACTGAAAATTCGGATCCTATTAATTTTATGGTAACTACCTGCCATGAGTATACACACCAAGATGATCCAAAGAATGGTGGGTTTAAGATATTTAAGGAAATGCAAAAATTGCATCCACAATTTTTAGTACACACAGGGGATGTTTTATACCATGATCAAGTTGCAAAAAATTTAGATCTTGCAAAATGGAACTGGCAAAAAATGAATAGCCTTTCGAATAATGTTGCATTTTATCAAAATACACCTTGCTATTTTATGAAGGATGATCATGATACTTGGATAAATGATTGTCACTCCGCTACTAAAACAAAGTTCATGGGGGACTTTACCTTTAATCAAGGCGCAGCTTTGTTTAAACAGCAAGTACCACATAGTGAAAAATCATATCGAACATTTAGGTGGGGTAAGGATGTGCAAATTTGGTTATTTGATGGACGCGATTACCGTATGCCCAATGAAATGCCTGACGGTCCAAATAAAACAATTTGGGGTAAGGAACAGATGGCTTGGTTTAAGGAAACCTATAAATTATCAGATGCAACATTTAAAATATTAATTTCTCCTACGCCAATCATTGGTCCCGATCGACCTCAAAAAAAAGATAACCACGCCAACTCCAATTTTAGGTTTGAGGGGGATGAAATTCGAGGATTTATCCAAGGCGATAAAAATACATTTGTGGTTTGTGGTGATCGACATTGGCAATATGTTTCAAAGCACTTAAAAACAGGCACTTATGAATTTGCTTGTGGCCCTGCAAGTGACGAACATGCGGGTGGTTGGAAAAAGGAGGAGGTTTACCCGGAGCATGAATATTTAAACATAGTGGGTGGCTTTTTAAATATCCAAACCCAGAGATTAAATGAAGTACCGAATATTCAATTCACACATTATAGTGTAGATGGAAATATATTACATCAAAAGAAGTTCATAGCAACTTAGGTTGTAGCTATCCATTTAGCTGCGAATTGTTCCATATTCGGAAATTGGAACAGACATTCCCCACATTTATAAATTAGGGTCAATATATAAATTTTGTATATTTTCCCTTATCTTTCGTACTCAATCTGTTATAAATCATTGATTTATGGAAATTTTGGCGCCAATTTTCGGATTTTTCACTTCTTTTATCTTAGTATATTATCTAAGCGCGTTAAACAGGTCCAATATATTTTTAGCCCTATTCTTTTTATGCTGCAACCTAATTGTACTGGTCTATTTTGGGTTACATTTTTCAAATAATCAATTTTGGGAAGCTATCTTTTTTGTCCATTATTTACCCTAATCCTATATTATTGGACCCTTGTTTTTTATTTATGTAAGAACGACAATTTCAGACAATAAAATTTTTAAAAAAACCGACTGGCTACATTTTATTCCAGCCTTTTTAATATTACTTGCAACCTTACCTTATACAAGCTTACCCTTTGATAAAAAATTTGAAATCGCGCATCAAATCGTAAAAATTACCGAAAACTATTCGCTTAATTTTTATTTTATCAGTTTTGAATTTATTTTATACTCTAGGTCAATCCATTTAATTATTTACGCCATTTTTTCTTTTTTTTATTTTAGGTATTCTACTAAAAAAATAATCAATACCTACGGAATTGTTCCTACGAATCATATGATAATAAATAGATGGATAAACATACTCATCATTATTCAGGTTTTAATTGCGGG
>CAINEG010000183.1 GCA_903847655.1 uncultured Bacteroidota bacterium | reverse complement strand
GTATGACTCATTTTCTCCAGCTTCGCAATATGTGCAATCTCTGGGGGTCCTAGTGTATGTAATTTAATCGTTGGAAATTCTTTTTTAATCTGACTAAATATATCGGTATAAAAAGCCAAGCCTAATTCTGGATGATGTCCTCCTTGTAATAATAATTGATCTCCTCCCCACTCAATAGTTTCTTTAATTTTTTTGCGGTAGGTTTCCATATCCGTAATATAAGACTCAGGATGTCCGGGCACTCTGTAAAAATTACAGAACTTACAATTCGCAATACAAACATTAGTGGTATTTAAATTTCTATCTATCTGCCAGGTTACCTTGCCATGGGGCACTTGTTTTTTTCTTAACTCATTGGCAATATGACTTAATTCAGTAAGGGGTGCGTTTTCAAATAAAAACATACCTTCTTCCTTCGTTAAGTGTTCAAAATTTAAGGCTCTTTGGTATAAGGATGCTAGCTGCATGGCTTAGGTATTAATGGCCACAAAGTTAATTGAATTTATCGGGTTTCGAAAGGGTTAAAACAAGGTTCGTGGCAATAGAAAAGGAACTGTTGTAGTTATTAAGTATTTTTACTGTCTTATATGATACAATTTGAAAAATTTCAACTAGACAATGGTCTAAAAGTTTTGGTGCACCAAGATACCAGTACCCCAATGGCCGTGGTGAATGTTTTGTACAATGTGGGGGCTAAAGATGAAGATCCCAACAAAACTGGCTTCGCGCATTTGTTTGAGCATTTAATGTTTGGCGGCAGTGTGAATATTCCTGTTTATGATGAGCCCTTGCAAAGAGCAGGCGGCGAAAACAATGCTTATACCACTAATGACTTAACCAATTATTATTGTCAAATTCCAGCCGAAAATATAGAAACTGCTTTTTGGTTAGAAAGCGATCGAATGTTGTCCTTGGCTTTTAGTAAAAAAAGTTTAGAAGTACAACGCAAAGTAGTTTGTGAAGAGTTCAAAGAACATTATATCAATAAACCATATGGCGATACTTGGCATAAAATGCGCAGCCTGGCTTATACCCAACATCCTTATCGCTGGATGACCATTGGAGCCTCTTTGGCGCATGTAGAAGATGCAACGATGGAAGATGTGAAAGATTTTTTCTTCAAATTTTATCGCCCTAACAATGCCATCTTAGTAGTGACTGGAAATGTGCAAACCGATCAAGTAAAGCAATTGGCTCAAAAATGGTTTGGCCCCATACCTGCAGGTACACCCTATGTCCGTAATTTACCCAAAGAGCCAGTGCAAGAAAAAAGTAGGTCCATGGATGTTCGTGCCGACGTGCCTTTGGATATGTTGATGATGACCTGGCATATGGGTGGAAGATTTGATGAAGGCTATCATGCCACCGATTTAATCACAGAAGTTTTAGGAGGAGGGGCTTCGGCAAGATTGTATGAACAACTCATTAAAGTGAAACAAATATTTTCTTCCATTGATTGTTATCATTTTGGCACTGTTGATCCAGGTTTATTGGTAATCGAAGGAAAATTAGTGAAAGGCATAAGTATGACCGTAGCGGAGAAGGCAGTGTTGGATGAAGTAGAAAAAATAAAGCATGATATTCTTGATGCCAAAGAAGTGCAAAAAGTAATCAATAAAACAGAAAGCGTCATTTGTTTTGAGGACATGAGTATTATGAATAGAGCACATAGTTTGGCGTATTATGAATTACTCGGAGATGCCGATTTAATGAACAAAGAATTGTCCTTGTACCAAAAAGTAACACCCGCTCTGATTCAAGCTACTGCTCAACAAATATTCCAAGACAAAAATCGCAACACCTTATATTATTATAGTAAATCTTAAATCATGGCCCTAGATAGAATAGTAGCACCGCTGATCAAAGACGCTATTGATTTTGACATTCAATTGAAACCTTATCAAAAATTTGCCCTAGACAATGGGGTAGAAGTATATGCCTATGAAGGAGGTGCTCAAGAAGTCTTATCGGTAGATATGGTTTTTGATGCAGGCAATACCTATGAACAAAAAAATTGGGTCGCTGCGGCCACTAATTTTTTATTGAAAAATGGAACGAGTACCAAATCTTCTTTTGAAATTACCGATGCCTTTGAATTTTATGGGGCACATTTAAATAGAACCTGTACCAATGAAACGGCCACAGTGACTTTGCATTGTTTGACCAAACATTTTGAAGCAGTGATTCCCTTGATGGGAGAGATTGTTTCAGCTGCGAATTTTCCTGAAAAAGAAATTGCTATTTTAAAGCAAAATCAAATTCAAAGGTTATTATTGAATTTAAAAAAAGGTGATTTTATAGCGAACAGATTGATTGATGAATATTTATTTGGTATCCAGCATCCTTATGGAAAATACTCTGTAGAGAAAGATTATACAGCTATTAATAGAGAAGACTTGGTTGCTTTTTATGAAAAGTATTACCAACAGGGGAAATGTGTGATTTTCATTGCCGGAAAATTTCCTACCAATATACAAGCCTTACTCAATAAGCATATTGGACAGTTGCCTTTGAATAAAAAAGAAATTAAAGAACAGGCACATCCGGTTATTTCTGCGACGCAAAAAAAGTACAGCATTGTGAATGATGCTGCATCGGTGCAAGGATCCATACGTTTGGCGCGACCTTTTATCACCAGGCATCATCCAGATTTTCCAGCAGCACAGGTGCTGAATAATTTGTTTGGTGGATTTTTCGGATCAAGATTGATGAGCAATATCAGAGAAGACAAAGGCTATACCTATGGCATTCATAGTTATTTACAAAACTACAAACATGCAGGCGTTTGGATGGTCAGCACCGATGCGGGCAAAGATGTTTGTAAAGCCACTATTGAAGAAGTGTACAAGGAAATGAAAATATTAAGAGAAACTTTAGTAGAACCAGAGGAATTAAAATTGGTTAAAAATTATATGTTGGGCGCTTTGTTGGGCGATTTGGATGGGCCTTTTCAAATCATCAGTCGTTGGAAATCTTATTTATTGAACGATTTAACGGAGGAATATTTTTACCGCACCATACAAGTGGTTCGTGCACTACAGCCCGAAGAAATTATGGCCCTGGCTAATACTTACTTAAATGAGGACGATTTTTATGAATTAGTGGTCTATTAGTCTTTTTTAACTACCATCCATCCTTCTATTATAACGCCTATAAAATTAAAAATTTTATAAATTACTTATTATCAAGTACT
>CAINEG010000182.1 GCA_903847655.1 uncultured Bacteroidota bacterium | reverse complement strand
GTTGCTTTAAAAACTTGAGGGAATTTATAGTTAGGATCGGTAACGTTGATAGAATAAGAATTGCTTAAACCTGCAGTTGCTTGAGGACGGTAAGCATTCACATCAGGATTGAAAATATTGGTATTTGGATTAGAGAAAGATCCAAACAAGGCCATACCTGAGTTAGAAGCTTGGTTAGAAATCCATACAAAAGGAGGAGCTCCTTGGAATAATCCAAGACCACCTCTAATTTGCAAGGTTTGATCACCATTTACATCATAGTTAAAACCCACTCTTGGTGATATTTGCACTGCTGTATTAGGTTGAGAACCTGTATTGGCATGTGTTTTATTGTAAAACTTAGACAGTGTATCTACAACTGGGTTGTACAAGAAAGTGTTGTAGAATTTAGTATAATCTAATCTTGCACCATAAGTAATGGTTAATTTATCAGTGGCTCTGTATTTGTCTTGAACAAAAAATCCTGCTTCAAAATCTTTAGGGCCTACCAATGGGAAACCACCAGCTCCTAAAGTATAAGATAAATTATAGGCAGCCGCCGCTTTAGTACCAGCTGCTGAAGCATAGAAATCGGCTAAACTGTTAAACTGATAAGTACCCTCGTAGTTAGGAGAGAAACCATTTAAATATTTTTTGTAAGAAGTTTGTGTACCTAAAGTGATTTCATGGTCACCAGCATAAATAGACAATACATCATTGAATTGAAATACATCTGTATTTAATTTGTTGCCATAAGTATACAACTCATAACCAAAAGAGGTAAATGCTTTACCATTGCCATCTAAGATATCCACCATTGGAAATGCTGCGCTAGATAATGCATTTCTGTAATCTCTTAATGCAGTATATCCTATTTGTAATTTATTGTTCATTTTGTTAGAGAACTTGGTATTCAACTCACCAATAAATACATTGGCATTGTTGTTGATTTCATAGCCTGCACCAAAGAAAGGAAGTGCAGATCCACTTGCTTGTCTACCAACACTATTTAATGAACCACTATTGGATGGAGGAATTTGGCTTGAAGATTGTAAATAACTATACTTTAAACTAAAAGTATTGTTTACATCAATGTTCCAATCAATCTTCGCAGTCAATCTTTTAGATTTTGCTGCATAAGAATAACCTTGATAAGGTCCTGGATCATAATTGTATGTGTCTTTCAAGAATTTAGACAAAGCGTCTAAATCAGCTGCTTTAGCAGCAGATACAGTAATACCATCCGCAGGTTTAGAAGGTGTAGAAGCAGTCCACAAAGTACCTGGAACAGATCTTTCCTCTTGCTCACCATTGATAAAGAAGAACAATTTATTTTTGATTAAAGCACCACCCACAGTGAAGCCTTTCAAATCATAATTGAAATCTTGTTTTGGTACGGTAATTCTACCAGGTAAAGCACCCACTTCATATCCTTGTAAATCTTTGCTTTTGTAGTATTGATACACTGAACCAAAATCTTTGTTGGCACCACTGCGAGAAACAGTGTTTACATTACCTCCAACGAATCCACCTTGACGTACATCAAATGGTGAAGTGTTGACTTGAATTTGCTCAATCGCATCTAAAGAAACTGCTTGTGCGCCAGTTTGACCTCCAATGTCTCCTGATAAACCAAAAGAGTTATTGAAGTTCGCACCATCAACAGTAATGTTGTTTAATTGAGAACTCATACCACCAAAAGACATACCATTGTAAGTAGGTGTTAATTTGATGATGTCTTTGTAAGAACGAGAAATAGTAGGCATGCTTGTAATTTGCGTTCTACTAAAAGTTTCTTGAGAACCAGTTCTTGCGTTGTTGAAAATTTTATCTTGTTTGCCAGAAGTTACGACTACTTCTTTCAAAGTATTGGTTGCTTCTGCTAATTGGAAATTAGCTTTATAGGCTTGACCTAATAATAAAGTAATATCGTCTTGTTGGTCATTTTTAAAACCAACATAGGAAATTTGAACAAGGTAGGGACCACCAATTTTCAAGTTGGTTAAATTGTATCTACCATCAGCACGTGAGGTAGTCACATATCTTGTTCCAGTTGGTTGGTGTGTTGCTGTAACAGTAACTCCAGCTAATCCTACAGAAGCATTGGTAATGGTTCCTTGAATTTCAGCAGTAGTTTCTTGTGCGTTCAACTTAATCATAGAGATAAAGAGAACGAATAGTACAGAAACAGATTGTTTTAAAAATCTTTTCATTTTGTTATTTATTATTGTTTTGGGAATATTCCGCAAAGTTAAAGCAAAACTTGTCAAATATATTCACATACCGTTAACAAATAGTCATTAGTTAATATTGGGTTAACATTGCTCCGTTTCGAGCAAAAATAATTGATTGAAAATTATGTAACTAATTGATTTTGAATTACTTAATTTAAATACTTGGTCATCTATTTGCCCTACTGGCAATATTCTTTTGGTGGAACTGCTGATAAATACTTCTTTGGCCAATTTTAGCTCTTCCAGGGGGATGTTTCGGCACTCAAATTCTAGACCTAAATTCACCGCTATTTGGAGGATGTTTTTTCGGGTAATGCCCTTCAACATATGGTTTTCTGGGGTCACTAACTTGTTTTGAGGGCTGACCATAAAAATATTGGACCTTGGACATTCACTTATTGAGGCCTCCTGGTAGTACAAAATATCGTCGGCCCCCTTAGTTTTCATCCAGGGTTGAAGCCATATAGCCATCAAATAATCGGTGGTTTTTACCTCAGAAAGCTGTCTTTGATACGGATAACTGGCCAAATGAATGCCCTTTTCAGAAAATTGAAGGCTGGGTGGAGCAAGGGCTTGCTCTAAAATAATTAAGTGGGGCTGGGAAATGGTATAGCCGTCTGGTGCATCTCCGCCAGCCATGAGTAAACGAATGCCCGAATATTCGAATTTATTTTTTTCAATAAGCGTGGCGACTATTTTTTTAATTTCTTCCCTTGATTCTTTGATGGGTAAGTGCATGATGGAGGCCGAATTAAAAAAACGATCTAAATGATCATCTATGAATAAGGGCTTCCCATGAGCCACTCTTAAAAAATCAAAAATGCCATAACCTCTTTGCACCAATAAATCGGATACAGGTACACCCGCATTTTCAAGTGGCTTAATTTGATGATTGGCGTAACAATAAATTGTATTCAATTAAAAATGTTTTACAGCTTATTCAAATGTAAGAAATTAAACTACTGAGAAGCGCTACAAAATCGTAAATTTAGGTAATACTATTTTTTGAATCATTTTTTTGACCATATCCATATGTCGGGGGAGCCTGAACAGCCTTCTAAAAAAAAGCCCATCTTCCCAATTCAAAAAGATTTACGCGCCTACTTGGTTCGTTATGGAAGAGAAGTTAAACTACCAGTAAGTTATCAGGACTTACAGCGCTATACTTATTCTATTCCTTTAAAAGATAAAAAAGGCAACCCAAGTAGTTGGGAAAAATTGTCTTTTGATATGAAAGAATGGGAATATTTACGTGAGGGTTTGGTGAAAATTTATGCGATTTTAAAAACAGAAGGTGACACCACTATCATCAATCATTTGGATGTAGCAAGAATTGATTTTTGTTATTTTGGAAACAGTCAGCCCTTTAGAATTAGAATTGTAAATAAATTTAATGACAATTATGATCACTACTACATCAAGCAAGCAGATGCAAGCAGGGTGTATGGTTTAGAATTAGAACACCTACTTTCTCCTAATAGAATTACTTATTTTACCCATCAAACCACCTTGGTAGAAGAACATATTCCTGGTATTCCTGGAGATATTTTTATAGCTGATCATTTGAACAATTCCAACACCAATTTAATTAGACTCGCCAAAGAATTCGTAAAATTTAATGAGCGATGTTTTGTTCAATTACTTGGAGACATGCGTTCATACAACTATGTAGTCAATATCATTCCAGACATTGAGGATTTTCAATATCGAATTCGTGCCATTGATTTTGATCAACAATCTTATGAAGGTAGAAAAAATTTATACCTACCTCAATTTTTTAAAGAAAACAAAGCCTTTGTAGATATCGTAAGTGCACATTTGGACAAAGAATCTATTGCACAATACCAAGCAGAAGAAAGAACTATGATGACCTTTAGATTGGCATCCGCTAGGTATAGGATGAATGATTTATTTGACATCATGTGCGCAGACCATATTTCAACACCAGAAAAAATTGCTACACTAAAAGCCGGTCTCACCCAACACTTCAAAGAAGCATCTACCTATAACAAAGCAAAAACTATGGGCCAAGTAGTGAAGCGGCATTTAAAACAAACACTTCAAAAAAACCTCTTGCTCATTCCAAAATCTTTTGCAAGAAATAATGATTAACAAAAAAGAGCAAAGTCATTTTTTGATCCTAAGGACTATGATGTAAATCATGTTTTTAAGTTTTCATAATTCCTATTTTTCGTTTTGAAAATAAAATTGTTTTATCCTTTCAATCGAAAATTATGTCTTCTACTCCTTTTAAATCAGGTGCTCAATTGTCCAATCAATCCAAAACCATTTGGCGAATGGTTCAATTTTTGGTTTGGTTGATAGGAGCGGTCATGTTAACCTGTTTATTGTTTTTCCCGGCCATTGGTATTTTACTTTTTTGGAATATTTTAATTCCTATAGCCCCTTTTATATTTGTTGTAGCAGTAGGCATCTGGAGAAATGTTTGTCCATTGGCCACGACTAATTTATTGCCAAGACATTTGGGTTTGTCTAAAAGAAAAAAATTAACTGCTAAGCAAATTGGCATTTTAAATGTCATCGCCACTTTTGCTTTATTTATTATTGTGCCTTTGAGGCATGCTGTATTTAACAGAAGTGGATTAGCCACAGGAATTTTAATCATAAGCATGGCCGTCATTGGGGTGACCTTAGGATTTTTTTATGAATGGAAAAGCGCTTGGTGTTCTGGTTTATGTCCCGTACATCCAGTTGAAAAATTATATGGGGGTAATGTATTTATGTCCATGCCCAATGCCAATTGTGAAAATTGTATGAACTGTGTCATTCCTTGTCCCGATTCAACGCCCAATGTAAATCCATTAAGTTCACATAAAACCGAATACAATGTACTAAGTGGGTTGATGATCATTGGTGGCTTGCCCGGTTTTATTTGGGGTTGGTTTCATGTGCCCGACGAAAACAATTTAACTAACCTTGAAAATTTATTTAGTGTTTATTATATCCCAATAGTAGGCTTGGCCATTACTGCTATTATTTATTATAATTTAGATAGATTAATTAAAGTTCAACACAAACGAAAACTCATCAGCCTATTTGCTGCGGCTGGCGTTGCTTGTTATTATTGGTACCGATTGCCGTCCTTGATTGGATATGGTAAATTTCCTGATGATGGTTTATTAATTGATTTAAGCCATAGCCTTCCAGTATGGACAGTAGCCGTCATGAGGATAATTACCACTAGTTTCTTTTTTTATTGGTTGGTCATCAGAAAACCCAATAATCAAAGCTGGGTGATCAGACCGGCATTTGCAAAAAAGACGGCATTGCAACAGCTTTAAGCTTAGGTAGTTCGATTTCACATTCAATAAAATAAACTAAATTAGTAGACACGTAAATTATTGTCTGCTAAAATATATTGAATGAATAAATTGCATACCGCCGATTATCTTGTTTTTTTTCTGTACTTTATTTTAATTAGTTCCTACGGCTATTATATTTTTCAAAAAAAGAAAGCAGGTACTACTAGCTCCACCGATTTTTTCTTAGCAGAAGGCGCACTTACTTGGTGGGCCATTGGCGCATCGCTGATTGCTTCTAATATTTCCGCCGAACATTTTATTGGCATGTCTGGCTCCGGCTTTGCACTAGGCTTAGCTATATCTACTTATGAGTGGATGTCTGCTTTTACTTTAATCATTGTGGCTGTTTTTATCTTGCCTATTTATTTGAAGAATAAAATATTTACCATGCCGCAGTTTCTTTCTAAAAGATACAACGATACGGTAAGTACTATCATGGCGGTATTTTGGTTATTGGTGTATGTGTTTGTGAATTTAACTTCTATTATTTATTTAGGCGCCTTGGCCATTTCTTCTATTACCAATATAAGTTTTGAAATGAGTATCATTGGATTAAGTGTGTTTGCGGTGATTGTTACTTTAGGCGGCATGAAAGTTATTGGCTATACCGATGTAATACAAGTAATTGTTTTAATTATTGGCGGCTTGGTCACTACTTATTTAGCTATTTCTTTATTGTCTGAACAATATGGTTATGGAGGTAATATACTACAGGGGCTAGCCGTTTTAAAAAGAGAAGCACCCTCTCATTTTCATATGATCTTTGATAAGTCCAATAAATATTATCCGGAATTACC
>CAINEG010000181.1 GCA_903847655.1 uncultured Bacteroidota bacterium | reverse complement strand
GGTCGTGATTTAGTGAACAAAGATCATCCACAAGTCATTGAGATTTGGAACAATGTATTTATTCAATACAATAGAAAAAAAGATGGAAGTTTAGAAGCGCTTCCAAATAAACATGTAGATACAGGAATGGGGTTTGAAAGATTGGTGCGTGTCATTCAAAATAAAAAAAGCAATTACGATACTGATGTATTTACCGGCACCATTGAAGCAGTAGAAAAAATTACCCATAAAACTTATGATTACAGCGATACAAAAGAAGCGGTTGCTTTTAGAGTTATTGCAGATCATATCAGGGCCATTGCCTTTACCATTGCAGATGGTCAACTCCCAGCAAACACAGGTGCTGGTTATGTAATTAGAAGAATATTAAGAAGAGCAGTGAGGTACTATTATTCTTATTTAGATTATAAGCATCCCTTACTGCATCAGTTAATGCCTAATTTAGCAAAACAATTTGAAAATGTTTTTCCAGAACTAACAGGTCAATTAGATTTTGTTACTAAAGTAGTGGAAGAGGAAGAGGAAGGCTTCTTGCGCACTTTGGAAAAAGGATTGAAGCGCATGGATGATATCATTGCTTCGCATCCTAAACAAGCCGCCATCGAAGGTAAATTGGTCTTTGAATTATTTGATACTTTTGGCTTTCCTGTAGATTTAACAAGATTGATTGCCAGTGAAAATGAATTGCAGGTTGATGAAGCAGGTTTTGAAAAAGAAATGTTGCAACAAAAAAACAGAAGCCGTGCTGCCACCGCCATTGATACAGGAGATTGGGTACAGATAAATCCAGATATTGAAACAAAGTTCATTGGTTATACAGCTACTACCACGAACGCCACCGTCGTCAAATACAGAAAAGTAAAAGCAAAAGGGAAAGAAGCCTATCAATGGGTTTTATCAGAAACTCCTTTTTATGCAGAAAGTGGTGGACAGGTGGGCGATACAGGTAGTTTCCAATTTGAAGATGGCAGTAGTATTGAAGTAACCGATACTAAAAAAGAAAACAATTTATTTATTCATTTCACAGATAACTTACCAAGTAATATTTCTAATAGGGTTAAAGCCAATGTGAATATAGCTAGCAGAAAAGCAACCACCCTTCACCATTCTGCAACACACTTACTACATGCTGCTTTAAGAAATATACTAGGCAAGCATGTAGCACAAAAAGGAAGTCTGGTGAATACTGAACAACTAAGATTCGACTTTTCTCATTTCGCCAAAATGACTGCAGAAGAAATTAGCCAAGTAGAAACCATGGTGAACGCTAAAATAAAAGAAAACATTCCTGTAGTGATTAAGGAAATGAACAAAGAAGAAGCCATTGGACTAGGTGCGATGGCCTTATTTGGAGAAAAATATGGAGATAAAGTGCGTGTGGTGATCATGGATCCAGCTTATTCCATTGAGCTTTGCGGAGGTACCCATGTGGGACATACAGGTGAAATTGAACATTTTATTTTGAAAGCAGAGGCTTCTGTAGCTGCTGGGGTAAGAAGAATAGAAGCGGTGGTAGGTAATGCAGCTCAATTGTATCTGACCCAAATGAATGAAAAATTACACAAGCAAATTATTCAATTGACAGAAGCTTGTGCTACCCTAGCTGAGCAATTGTCCATCAGTTTTCAAGCACCTCAGTGGAATGAATCTAGCAGCGTGGATGTTTTAAATGATACTATTGTTTCTTTACAAGCTAGTCAAAAAGAACTCTCTAAAAAATTAGAAAGCAGAGAAGCTTTGTTAGTGAATGAATTAACTAGCCAATATGCAAGTCAATTTGAAACTATTAATGGGATTGCATTTTTAGGCAAAGAAATACAATTATCAAGCGCCGATAATTTAAAAAAATTAGCAGTGGCCTTGGGCCTAACTCAAAATAATCATTGTATTATACTAACAGCTAAAATTGAATCAAAAGCAGCAGTGGTACTTTCTATTAGTGAATCATTGAGTACTGCTATGCCAGCCACTCAAATCATTAAAGATAAAATTGCACCGCTCATTAAAGGTGGTGGTGGTGGTCAAAAAACATTGGCATCCGCAGGTGGTCAAGACGCTACACAATTAGACAAAGTCATTGAAGTAGTAAAAGGATTACTCTAGTAAATGACAAAAAATGGTACTTTTACATCATGACGCATTCCTCTAAATACGAGGCGGTAATTGGCTTAGAAATTCATGCTCAATTGGCTACCCATACTAAGTTATTCTGTGGCGACTCCACTGCATTTGGCGCTGACCCCAATACGCAAATTAGTCCCATCACCATGGGTCATCCCGGAACTTTGCCAAAGACCAATGAAAAAGCCATTGAGTATGCTATAACCATGGGCCTTGCTTGTGGGTCAATCATTGAACAAAATAATTATTTCGCAAGAAAAAATTATTTCTACCCCGATCTTCCTAAAGGCTATCAAATTTCTCAACATACCACCCCTATCTGTGTAGGTGGTAGCATTACCATTAAAACAGAGGATGGAGAAAAAAGTATTCAATTGAACCGCATTCATTTAGAAGAAGATGCTGGAAAAAGTATTCATGACCTATCTGAAACAGCCACTTATATTGATTTAAACAGAGCTGGCACTCCATTAATTGAATTAGTGACTGAGCCCTGTTTACATTCAGCCGATGAAGCCTTTTTGTTTGTGACCGAAATCAGAAAACTAGTTAGATGGTTGGGTGTATGTGATGGCAATATGGAAGAAGGTAGTTTGAGATGTGATGCCAATATTTCTATTCGATTGAAAGGAGAAGATCGTTTAGGTACTAGAGTAGAAGTAAAGAATTTGAACTCCATACGCAATATTAAAAAAGCGATTGAATATGAAATTGAACGACTGATTGAAATTACTGAAACGGGAGGCACCATTATTCAGCAAACCAGAAGTTTTGATGCCAACAACGATACTACTTTTTCCATCAGAGACAAAGAAGATGCCAATGATTATAGGTATTTCCCGGATCCAGACTTGGCCCCTTTTCATTTGACCAATGAAAGTATTGAGGCTTTGCGTGCAAAATTACCCACCTTACCCAATGCTTTACAAAAGCAGTGGAAGACCAATTTCAAATTATCCCACTATGATGTTGAACAATTGAGTGAAAACAAAGAAGAAGCGGCTTATTTTATTCAATTAACAGCACTCAGCAATCATTACAAAGCCATTGTCAACTGGATCTTAGGCCCTATCAGGGCTTATTTGAATGAACCCAATGCCAGTTATGAAAAATTAGTTACTATCCAGCCCTACCTAGTAGAATTAATTGAGTTGGTAGAAACCAATCAACTTAATTTCTCTGTGGCCAGCAATAAAATATTCAAAGAAATCATTGCAGCTCCGCAATCGCCTTTACAATACGCAACTGCACATAATTTATTACAATCCAATTCCGCTGATGAAATTGAAAATTGGGTGAATCAAGTAATAGCCAAACATCCAGAAAAAGTAATCGAATACAAAAAAGGGAAAAAAGGATTGATAGGTTTGTTTGTGGGAGAAGTGAAAAAAATAAGCCAAGGGAAGGCAGATCCAAAATTAAGTACCAGCTTGCTTGAAAAAAAATTAGCAGAATAAAGTATTATAAAAAAATTAAACCTAAGTTATGCGCATTAAAATTCTTTCCGCTTTTATATTAAGTAGCCTACTTTTTTGTGTGGGTTGTAAAAACAAATCAAGCGAAATTACTTATTCTGTTACAGGTCAAATTCAACATGCTGGCGCCGTAAAATTATTATTACAAGAAGTGCCTTATGGTGGAAAGCCTATCGTCACCTTGGACTCTGTTAGTTTAGACAAAGACGGGAATTATGCCTTTACTTTTATTGCCAAACAAGAAGGTATCTATCGATTGGCTACAGAGAAAGATTTTGAAGTCATTTTTGTCAATGATGAAGAAAACATTCAAATCAAAGCAGATGTCAACAATTATCAATCCTATACAGTGAAAGGTTCAAAAAATAGCAGCGTCCTGCTAGAATTTTTAAAACAATACCGTAAAAAAGATTCTTCCTTGTTTGCTACATTATACAATTTAGATGCCTTGCAAAAGCAAAATGCCAAGGACAGCAGCATCTTCTGGTTACAAAAACAAAAAAATGCTAAAATTGAAGACTTGAATAATTTTGTTGAAAGTAATATTACCAATTCATCTAGCCCTGCCATTATTTATTATTCCCTTGGCTTAGGCTTGAGATCGATGGAATCTGCTAAAGTATTGGCCTTGGCCAAAGCAGCGGCTGAAAAAACAAAAGCAAATTCCTTGGTAGAATTTGTCGCCTTATTGAGTACACAAGTGCAATCCAATACCCAAACTGGCGCTGGCGCTATTGGCAATACCGCCCCTGAAATAGCCTTAGCCGACCCCAATGGAAAAATCATTTCTTTGTCTAGCCTGCGTGGAAAATATGTATTGGTAGATTTCTGGGCCAGTTGGTGTGGTCCTTGTAGAGGAGAAAATCCAAATGTAGTAGCCGCCTATGAAAAATACAAGAAAAAGAATTTCACCGTATTAGGTGTGTCTCTAGATGACAATAAAAGCAACTGGTTAGAAGCCATTAAAGAGGACAAATTAAGTTGGCAACATATTAGCGATTTAAAAAAATGGGAAAGTATTGTTGTAGGTGCTTATCAAATCGAGGGCATTCCATTCAATGTATTGATTGATCCTAGTGGAAAAATTATTGCTACCGAATTAAGAGGACAAGCTTTGCAAGATACATTGGCTAGTGTATTGCATTAAGGCAAGCAGATAACACGGTAGCCCTGCATTTATTTTTGCTTGATAAATGTTTTTATTAAAGCAGGCAATAAGATCAAATTGGTAAAAGTACTTACCACCAAGGTTAAAGAAGTAAGCCAACCTAGGGCCTTGGTTCCACCAAAATCACTGAAACAAAAAATCACAAAACCTGCTACGAGCACAAGGGAAGTGTAAATAATGCTGATGCCTGTATGTTTAATGGTTTGAATTAAAGTAGCCTTAACGTCATGGTTCAAATTTGGTAATTCTTGTTTGTAATTGATTAAAAAACGAATGGTCACATCTATGGCAATGCCCAAAGCCACGCTAAATACCAATACCGTAGATGGTTTTAAAGAAACGCCCACCCAGCCCATGATGCCTGCAGTAATGAGCAAGGGAACAATATTCGGCACCAAAGAGCACATCAAGATGGGAAAGGACCTAAATAAAAATAACATGCATAAAGCGATCAATAAAAATGCCCAAAATATAGATTCACCTAAACCACGAATGATAAAATTACTTCCTTCTAAAAAAGTAACACTGCTTCCTGTAATTTGAATATTGTATTTGCTACTATCGAAAATAGATTGGGTTGCACTGTCTAATTTCTTTAAAAATGCAGGCAATTGAGCACTGCCAATGTCTTTCATATTTACACTTATCCTAGTTTGACTTTTGTCTTTGTCAATAAACTTGCTCAACAATTGAGCAGGTCCAGTAGCTACCCCATTGGCCACTTGATTGAATTGTAAATAGGGCGCTATAAAGGCCATTTCAGTGGCTGTGGGTACTGCATAAGCCAAACTATCCCCATCATAAAAAGCTTGCTTTGCAAATTTAATTCCATCCAATAAGCCAATGGGCTTCCCCAATTCAGGTTGTTGAATTAAATACAGATTCAATGCTTCAATATCTTCTAATGGATGAATGCTTCTAATTAAACCATTTCTTTTTTTAGTATCAACCACAATCTCCAAAGGCATCACGCCTCCTCCTTCTTGTTCAAACCATTTTAAGTCGGTATACAATTGATCCTTCTTAGGTAAATCATCCACAATAAAGGCTTCTTTTTTGATACGCATCACCCCTAGTACTGCCACTACTAAAAGCGCCAAAGTAATCCCAAAAACCCAACGGGTATGATGAAAGGTCCATTTTTCTATTTTGATCAAAATATTTTCTAAATATTTATTGTCTAAATATTTGACATGTTTGGGCTGAGGTGCTTGTAAATAAGTTAAGACCGGAGGAATAAAAAATAAACTGATAAAAAACAAAGCCATGATGTTTAAACCAGAAACCCATCCAAATTCTTTTAACAACGGACTTTTGGTAAAAGCAAAAACAAAAAAGCCTATGGCCGCCGTAAGGTTGCAAAACAAAGTAACAATGCCCATTCTACTCACCATTTGAACAATGGCTTTTTCCTTGTTTTGGGTTTCTTTGTAAGCCGTATGGTATTTATTTAAAAAATAAATACAATTCGGAATGCCAATAACTACAATCAATGGAGGAATTAGTGCAGTCAATAAAGTAATTTTTTGTCCCATCAATACCATGGTACCAAAGCTCCAAATAACCCCCATGATGACCACAGACAAACTTAAAAGGGTGGCAGAAATAGACCTAAAAAACAACAACAACGTTATCGCAGATAACAACAAAGAACCAATCAAAAACCAGAGCATTTCTTTTTTGATTCTATCGGCCAAAATAGTTCTTATATAGGGCAGGCCACTTACATGCACGACCAAGCCTGTTTGATATGTAAACGAGTCTAATTTATTTTTCAACAAAGAGATGATATGTGATCTAGCTCCACTATTGATGGAATCTGGCTTAAAACTAATGGCCATGATGTAGGAATGGCTATTGGGATTGTACAATAAATTTTTATAAAAAGGAAGTTGTTCTAAGCTAGCTTTATTTTTTAATAAAATACTGTCCTTATCATAAGGTGCATTGAAAATTTTACTTGGGATAAATTTAGACTGCACATTGTCTTTGATAATGGTATAGGCATAGGGCATGCTCAATACTTCTGTGGTGCCAGGGATTTCTTTTAAGGTCTGATGTAAATGGTAGGCTGCATTGAATACATTCTTGGTATACATACTATCGGTCTGAAATCCAACCACCACCGTAGTTCCGTCTACACCAAACTTTTTTACAAAATCTTTATAAATAATAAATTTTGGATTGTCTTCTGGAATCGCCTTGGTAAACTCATAACTCAATTTTACCTGAAGCGCAAAATACCCCATGACTATAGTAAGCAGGCCCAATACCAATAAAGAAGCTACTTTGTATTTAAGAATAAATTGACCCAGTTTTTGCCACATAGCATTTTTTTTAAATTATAAAATCCAAACAAAGGCAACTAGCTGCGTGAATAAGCCAATAGCAAATCCTACCATCAATTCGTTTTTTGTATGATCGCTTACCACCATTCTTGCACTCATCACCAATGCAGCAAGTATAATCACAAGCAATATCCAAGCTAAATTATTGACAGGATAATATAAGCCTACCAAAATAACTGCCATGAGTAAGCCACTAATGCCCATGGCATGCAAACTCACTTTCATGAAATTATTGATGGTTAAACCAATGGCAGTGGCTATGAATATGCCAAAATAAAAATATTTTAATGCCAAGGGCTGATCAGTAAAATTTCTACTTAAATAATACATCCACCAATAGAAAAACATGACAATTACATAGGGAATGATTCTTTCTTTTTGGGTACGCAAAAAGATGCTCTCACTAAACTTTAGTCTCCACAATAGAAATACTGCAAATGCGGGAAAAAATGCAGTCAACCAAAATACACTAAATAATTTTAATTTTAATTGCCAGTCTGTAATTCCCGCAAATTCAAAAGGAACCAAATACATCAAATAGATAAAAAAATAAGTCGGGATGAACAAAGGATGAAATACATAGGAAATTGCATTGGCAATGTAGCGAATTGGTTGGGGTGCTTTGTTTTCCATTTAGTAATTTATATTGTTGCTAGAGTTCTTTTCTTAATCTAGCTACTGGAATGTTTAATTGTTCGCGGTATTTGGCCACTGTTCTTCTAGCAATATTATAGCCTTTTTCTTGCAATTGCTCTGTCAATTCATCGTCACTGAAGGGTTTGTGCTTATCTTCCGATTCCAACAATTCCTCTAAAATGGCTTTTACTTCTTTGGTACTCACTTCCTCCCCAGAATCCGTAGTCAAGGATTCACTAAAAAAATATTTTAAAAGAAAAGTGCCAAATTCTGTTTGTACATACTTGCTATTGGCTACTCTACTTACGGTGGATACATCTAGGTTTGTTTTTTCTGCAATGTCTTTCAAAATCATAGGTCTTAACTTAGTCGTATCCCCACTCATAAAAAAGGCTTCTTGATGAATCAAAATGGCATTCATTGTTTTTAATAAGGTCTGTTGTCTTTGCAAAATCATCTCAATGAACCATCTGGCCGAATCAATTTTTTGCTTTAAAAAAAACACGGCCTCTTTTTGGGCTTTATCTTGTTTATTGCCTCTGTCGTATTCTTTCAACATTAATTTGTAATCATCACTAATGACCAAGGGAGGGGCGTTTCTGCTATTTAAGCTCAATTCTAATTTTGAGTTGTTAATCAAAACAGTAAAATCTGGAATGATGTACTTGTCGGCCTCACTCATATGCCCCGTTTCCGCGCCTGGCTTAGGATTCAAGGAAACAATTTGATGCAATACTTTTTTAATTTGTACCTCCTCTAAGTGTAAGCTCTTTTGTATTTTATCGTAATGTTTTCTGGTAAATTCTTCAAAATATTTTTCGATAATCGTGATCGCTAAAATAGTGTCCTCATCGGCCTCTTCCGCTTCTTCTTTTTTTCTTTTTAATTGAAGCAACAAACATTCCTGTAAATTTCTAGCCCCAATACCCGGCGGATCAAACTGTTGTACTTTTAATAAAATAGCTTCGATTTCACTTACCTCTACGTTCAAACTTTGCTTAAAGGCAAGATCATCCGCGATGGATTGTAGGGCTCTTCTTAAATAGCCATCGTCATCCAAACTTCCAATGATTTGTTCAGCAATTTTATAAGCTTGCTCTTCCAATGCCAACATACTCAATTGATCCATCAAAATTTCATGTAAACTCAATTCCGCTTTAATGGGAATTACTTTGTCATTGTCGAGTTCTGGATAATAATCATCCTTGGTTTTATAATTGGCTACCTCATCATCATCAAAATCATAATTACTTAACTCTTCATTACTCATCTCAAATTCATCCACTGGAATAGCTTCTTCCTCTTCTTGATTACCGTCCAATAAATCATCATTCATTTCCTCTACCGATTGCTCCATATCCCCTTCCAATAAATCGGCATTCATTTCCAATGCAGGATTTTCTTCTAATTCTTCTTTAATTCTTTGTTCAATTTGGGCAGTAGGCACTTGCAACAACTTCATTAGTTGAATTTGTTGTGGCGACAACCTTTGTAATTGTCTTTGTTGCAAGGATTGTCCTAATGACATAAACGAATGCTTTTAAGAAAGTGCTTTAAGTAAAACAGATGAAAATAAAGCTCCTTTTTCATGTACTTGTGCTTCAGACCAAGTTAAACTAATGGCAGTGGATATACATCTACTCATGATGGCATCACTTTTTTCAAAGGAGGTGGTATTTAATTGATGCAAGGCCTTTTGTTGCGCTTCATTCAAATTGTTTAAGCTATGTACATTTTTAAGGTGCATCCATTTTTTAATGTAATGCCAATTGTTGGCATACCAATAAAAATTACCTGGCAATATCCCTGCTTCTTTAAATGCAAGTAATACTTTATCCGCATCTGCTTGAGAAGGCAAAAACCAACTCAAGAAACTTCCACTGTCTCCAGCAGGATCTGGAACTGTTCTAAATGTAATCCCTGGTACTTTTTCCAAATAGGATTTTAATATAGATTGATTCTTTTTTTGAATGGTTAAAAATTGATCTAATTTTTTTATCTGTGCTAAACCCACTGCTGCATGCAATTCACTGATTCTAAAATTATAGCCTAAAAATGGATGCAAATCGGCACCTCTATCTACGCCTAAATGATCATGTCCATGATCGGTATAGGCATCTGCCTTAGTATACACATCCACATCATTTGTCATCACCACACCACCTTCTCCACAAGTAATGGTTTTTACAAAATCAAAAGAAAAAGTACCTGCATGTCCAATGGTACCCAATGCTTTTCCTTTATAAGTCCCGCCAATACTTTGACAAGCATCTTCTAATAAAATTAAATGGTGTTCTTTACAAATTGTATGCAATGCATCTAAATCAGCCATGCTTCCACACATATGCACAGGCATCACGCATTTTGTTTTAGGGGTGATAGCGGCCTTCACTGCTGCAGGAGATAAAGTAAGCGAGCTATCGATATCCACTAATACAGGCACCGCCCCCACGCTCAAAATGGCTTCAAAACTTGCCACAAAAGTAAAGGCAGGCATGATTACTTCATCACCAGCGCCAACACCCAATGCAGCCATGGCAGTCGTCAAAGCTGCTGTACCGCTAGAAGTTAACTGCGCATAAGCAGTACCAAATTGAGTACAAATGGCTTTTTCTAGCTCTTTTGATTTCCAAATACCCTTTCTAGGGCCATCAAATCCATAACGCATCAAAATGCCTGTCTCTAGGACCTCATTTACTTCTTTTTTTTCTTCTGCTCCAAAGAATTCAAAACCTGGCATAATTCTTGATTTTTAATGATAAACAAAGGTAGTTTAAAAAACGAAAATTGGGTGTTTTTCAGTAATTTGCGGCCGTAAAAAAACCTAGTGAACTTATGGAATACAGCAAATTGATCTCCGTGTCAGGCAAGTCTGGATTATTTGAATTATTAACCAGCAAAAGCGATGGCGCCATTGCCAAATCTTTAGAAAATGATAGTACTCAATTTATCAGTTCTAGAGCCCATCAGTTCTCTCATTTGGAGAGTATCGAAGTATTTACTACCCGCGAAAACGTATTCTTGGCCGAGGTTTTCCTTGCCATGGGCAAGTCCAAAGAAGCCCTTCCTGATGACAAGGACCCTAAAATGGTACAAGCTTATTTTAAGAAAGTATATGCCAATATGGATTTTGACCGTGTGTACCCTAGCGATATGAAAAAGATGATCAAATGGTTTGCACAATTGCAAAAGCATGAGGTTACTCCAACGCTTCCTGAAGTGGACGACGACGAGGCCGAAACTAAGGCATAGTCTTTCCCAATTATACGCTCAAACTATCTTATATAAAAAACTTACGCTTCTTAGGGTAAGTTTTTTTTTATGCTTAAATTGCAAGAGCAGCCTCCACTTGAGAAATTCATTTGCATTAAAGACAAAAAATGAGAAAACTATTTTTATTGATTTTTATTTTAGCCCTACTTGTTGAAAATGGAATGGCCCAAACTAAACAAGAAAAGAAATGGGTACGCCAACATATGGCTGCGCTTAATTTAAATGAAAAAATTGCGCAATTAATGATCGTAAGAGCACACAGCAATTGGGATGAAAAAAAACGCGATACAATCAGCGAGCTCATCAAAAAATTTAATATTGGCGGACTGTGTTTTTTTCAAGGTGGCCCAATCAGAGAGGCCATGCAAACTAACTATTATCAGTCTATTGCAAAAACGCCCCTATTTATCACCATGGATGCAGAATGGGGCGTGGGCATGCGTTTAGACAGTGTAGATATGTTCCCAAGACAACTTTCTTTAGGGGCCATCCCCTCTTCGGATTTAATTTATCAAATGGGCATAGCCGTTGCAGCTCAATGTAAAAGGCTAGGCATACAAATTAATTATGCGCCAGACATTGACATCAACAATAATCCTTCCAATCCAGTCATTAATGACCGTAGTTTCGGTCAGAATAAAGAAAGAGTTATTCAACATGGCATTGCCTATATGAAAGGATTGCAGGAGAATAATGTCATGGCTACCGGCAAACATTTTCCAGGCCATGGTGATGTAGCAGTTGATTCTCACAATGACTTGCCCATAATTAATAAATCTAGATCGGCCTTAGATGCTTTAGAGTTAGCTCCTTTTCGCGCTTTGATTGCAGCTGGTATAGGATCTGTGATGGTAGGACATTTGTCTGTGCCAAGCATCGACAGCACACCCAAAACGCCTACTTCCTTATCTAGAAAAGCCATTCATGATTTACTAAAAAAAGAATTAGGATTTACGGGTATTGCAGTCACTGATGCATTAGACATGAAAGCGATTGGTAATTATTTTCCCAATGGGGAAGCCAATGTTCAGGCCCTACTGGCTGGGAATGATCTACTTTGTTTACCTGGAGACATTGAGCAATCTATAAAAAAAATAAGAACTGCCATTAGAGAAGGTAGATTAAGTAGAAAAGACATCAAGCAACGCGTTAAAAAAGTGTTGACTGCGAAATACAAATATGGATTGAGCCAATTAACGCCAATTGATACGACCAACCTGCTTTCAGATCTAAATAAATCTGTGGGTAGTATCAAAACACAAATGGCTTTGCAGTCTTTGACTTTTGTCAGGGCCAATGCAAGCCTGCCTTATCTTGATCAAAATAAAAAAATAGCCTACCTGGCCTTAAATCTTGCCGGGCCCAATACACTTACCAAAGCATTAGAAGAAAACTACCAGGCAAAAATATTTTATGTCAACGCTAAAGACAGCAATGACCTGGCTAATTTAAAAACTAGTCTTACCTTATTTGATCAAGTGATTGTTGGACTGCATAATTACAATAGAAGACCTGCCAATTTTTTTGAAATTCCTGCCTCCATCATTAATTTACTCAATGAAACGCAGGACAAACATTGGATTCATTTAATCTTTGGCAACCCTTATGCGGTGGCCAATTTTAAAAGCATCGATAATATTTTATTCGCCTACGAAGACAACCTCTATACTCAAAAGGCTGCCCTGCAATGGCTGGAAGGCAAGGTGCAAGCTACTGGCCAGTTGCCCGTCTCTGTGAGTGATAGCTTATTGTTTGGTACTGCCTATAAAAATTCAAACACTACCATTACCAAAGAAAATGTAAATGAAAATAATAAACTACAATTTATTGATTCAATGGTAGTAGATGCCATTGAAAAAAAAGCCATTCCAGGTTGTCAGATATTAGTGGCAAAAAACAATAAAATAATTTTTAATAAAGCCTATGGCCATGTGGCAGGAATCGGTTCTCCTGCAGTTGATCTTGAAACTGTCTACGACCTAGCTTCTGTCACTAAAGTAAGTACCACCACGGTGTCCATTATGAAATTAGTAGCTGAAGGAAAACTAAAATTGGACCATACCATTGGTGATTACCTGCCTTGGGTAAGGGGCAACGAAAAAGAAAAAATTACCATTAAAGATTTACTCTTACATCAAGCTGGACTTTATCCCTATATTAAATTTTATGAATCACTTTTAGAGAAAGACGGACAGTTTAAACCTGGCTTGGTTACTCAAGTAGCGGACAATACACATCATAAAATGATTACACCATCGAAATATTTATTGGACAGCTGGGAGGACAGCATACACAACAAAATTCTTGAAAGCCCCATCAGCATCCCTGGCCAATATGTATACAGCGACAATGATTTTATTTTTTTAGGTTTAATTGTAGAAAAAATTTCAGGTATGCCATTGAATGAGTTTGCTACTCAAAATTTTTATGGCCCACTAGGCATGAAGGCTACTGGATTTTTACCTTTACAGAAAACAAGTATCGAAAAAATTGCTGCAAGTGAATTAGACAATTATTTCAGACATGAATTGATCCAAGGTGCGGTGCATGACGAAGGCGCCTCAGTAATGGGCGGCATTGCAGGTCATGCCGGTTTATTTAGCAATACTAGCGACTTAGCAAAAATGTACTTGATGTTGTTGAACCAGGGACAATGGGAAGGACAATCTTATTTTGATACCGCTACGATTAATCTATTTACTAGCTACCAAGCCAACAATAGTCGCAGAGGACTTGGCTTTGATAAGCCAGAAAAAAATAATACTAGCAGCAAAGATCCATACCCTTGTTTAAGTGCTTCTCCAAGTACTTTCGGACATACAGGATTTACGGGTACCTGTGTTTGGGCTGATCCAGAAAAACAATTGTTGTTTATATTCTTGTCCAATAGGGTTTATCCCACCAGAGACAGTAAAGTATTCAATGCCTTAAGCTTAAGAACTAAAATACAGGAAGGACTTTATTCTGCTTTAAACTAATAAAATGTCAAGATTCATTTTTATTATTTTTCTTCTTCTCTGTCAATTTGAAAAAATTGAAGCGCAAGATGCATGGGGCACTATTGGTCAATGGAGAGAACAATACAATAATAGAAGTGTTCAAGCACTTATTAAAGGAGATAAAATATATGGAGCTACCGCCAATCAAATCTTTAGTATAGATAGTAAAAAGAAGGTTGAATTGATAGGCAAGTCCGATGGATTAAACGAAATTGGCATTTCAGCCATGGCTTGGGATGATTTGAATCAACAACTAGTGATTGCCTACAAGAACAGCAATATTGACATTATTAAAGGAGACAATATTTACAATATTAATGACATCGTTGTATCCAATTTATATGCCAATAAAAAAATCAATGACATTAAAATATTAAATGGATGGGCACTACTCTCTACCAATTTTGGTATTGTGGTGGTAGACTTAATCAAGCACGAAATTAAAGATACCTGGTTTCCCAATAACAATAGACAGGCCACGGTCACTTATCAAATCGCGCTCACCAAGGACAGCTTGTACGCCCTAACAGAAGAAGGTTTATTGAGCGCTGCGATTAAAAACAATTGGATTGACTTGAATGGTTGGAATGCATTAACCAATTACAATAATTTAGGGCTGACTAAAATAAGCAGCAATGCCAACACCGTTATCGTGTATAACAAGCATTCCTTATTTCAATTGCCCAATACAACAAGCCTTTATACCAACAATGCGACTATCCATCAAGTAAATATAAGTGCCGCCGGAGAAATTTTATTGACCCTCAGTAATACAATTACTGGCGCTGTATTAAAATTAAATGCAGATAAATCCACTGCTGTACTTATCGATTCTACCCAACTCATTTATCCAATAGCCTTCTTGGTAGATCAAAATGAGCTTTGGGTTGCCGACAGTAGTCGTGGACTCTTATTAAAGAATACCTCCAATCAATGGATCACGATAGACGGACCCACAGATTACATTAGAGGAAAAGCCTTCATCAACGAAACAGTTTTGTTGGCCCCCTTCCATGGGAAGGCCAATGGATTTGCTGCTTATACTTCCTCAGGTTGGAAAAACTATACCAAATACAATGCTTCTAATTTACCTAATTGCCTAGCAGCTACGATTGATCCTAAAGACCAAAGCTGGTGGTTGACTTCAAGCACAGGATTGATCCATTTCCAACCAAGTACCATTGCCATTGAATATAGCCTTCCCTCCAATGTGCTAGGCGACTATACGGATATTCAATTTGGCAGCGATGAAAAACTTTGGGTGCTACAAGATCAACAAGGATTATTGCAAAAAAAAGAGAATGGGTGGAACAGCTTTTTGCTACCCAATAGTTTTATAAAAAAAGGCTTGAGCAATATGCTAGTAAGCAAACAAGGTCAAGTTTGGATGATTGCACCACAGAACCAAGGCTTGTATCTGTATCAATCTACACAAGTATACAATACAGAATTTTGGAAACAGTTGACAACGGCAAAATCAAATGGCAACTTACCAAGTTCCCATGTAACTAGTTTGCTAGAAGACTTGGAAGGGGCAATATGGGTAGGAACAGACAATGGCATTGGGATTTTTAATTGTGGAGATATTTCAAAAGAAATTTGTGATGCTTACTTGCCTCCTATAAAAAACACCAACGGCTTTGTTGGACTGCTTTTTCAAAAAGAAACAGTGAATTGCATGGCGGTGGATGGGGCCAATAGAAAATGGATAGGTACCAATAATGGCACTTGGTTGTTAAGCGCAGATGGAAGAGAAATTATTGAGCACTTTACAAAAAAATAATAGCCCACTACCTAGTGATACTTTATTGCAAATATTGATTGACCCCATTCAAGGAGTTGTTTTCTTTAATACCAACACAGAAATGGTTAGCTACAAAGGCAGTGCTACCGCAGGTGCAAAAACACAAAACGAAATTGCTATTTATCCAAATCCTGTAGGACCTGAATACCATGGCCCCATTGCTTTTAAAGGATTGGTAGAAAATGCCATCGTAAAAATTACAGACTTAAATGGAAGACTGGTATTTGAAACGCGCGCCTTGGGTGGGCAAGCCATTTGGAATGGGAAAACCTATGAAGGTCAAAAAGTAGCTACAGGTATTTATTTGGTAGTAGTAAGAGATGAGGCAGGCAATGAAAAAGGTATAGGGAAATTGGTCATCACCAGTGGTCTTTAAAAAAGTAACTAATTAGTTGGTTGAGCGGTCATATCGAAATTCTTAAAAGACTTAAATTTTAAATACCCTTGATCACCAGCCACTACCCGGTACATAATTTGTCTGACTTTATTGGTAGGTGCTTTTATATTGGTATCCAATTCAAAAACAGGAAACTTTCTAAATAAAATTCCTTCCACTAATTTAAATTCATCTTGTCCTCTGTACCCTTTTCTCATTTCGATGTCATTAGAAATATCTGGAAAATAAATGGGTTCCAATCTTTCATTATTTTTAGAAGAGATGCTAAATACATTGGGTCTATTTTCTTTATCAACTATGTAGATGACAATATCTGGAAAACCGTCATTGTTCAAGTCGTCAATTTCAGCACTCACCACTCTACCCTTAAGTTCTAAATTTACTTCTCTGGCTTCTGTTTTAAAACCGATAGGTCTAACATTTAAATTATTTAAATCTGGCAACCTATTTAGACAATTGATACGGTATCCAGCTTTGCCAATTTTTAAAGTACTGTCATACTTAGCAAATTTTTGGCCATTCCCATAAATGGACAAAAGAAGCAAGCCAAAAAATAAACATTTATGCATATTTAAATTCTTTACTGACCAAAGTTAATAGAATAGTTTTAATTTTCCATTCAAACCAACTGTTCTATGTCCTTCGAAATTCAAGTTGCTCCGCTATTAGATTTTGAAAAGCTGAGCCTGATAGATGCCGAAAATGGCATTCGTGTTGAAATTACTACCAAGGGCGCTCTTTTGAATAGTTGGCAGGTACAAAACAAGGCAGCAAAGATTCAACTCATTGACGGGAATGATTTTAGCAATGGCTGGCTTGCCTTCGAGTCCGCTGGTTTTAAAAGTGCAAAGATGGCTCCTTTTGCTTGCAGATTGGAAAATGGCAACTACACTCACCTTGGGAAAACATGGCGTTTGGATCAATATTATTTAGGGAAACACGCCATACATGGCATTGTCTACAATGCTTTGTATTCCATAGAATCTACACAATCAGATGCGCAAGGTGCTTTTGTTGTATTAAAGCACCATTACCATGGCCATGACAAAGGATACCCCTTCCCATTTAGCGTACAAATTAAATGGCACTTGCATTCGAACAATTTACTCACTGTGGAAACCATCATCACTAATCATGGGGAAGAAGTCATTCCCTTGATGGATGGATGGCATCCGTATTTTACCTTAGGCACTAGCCTTAATGAATGTTGTTTGAGTTTTCAAAATAAAGGAAAAATAGAATTCAATGAGGCACTCCTCCCCACTGGAAACATCGTGGAAGATAAAACATTCGATCATCCAAAAAAATTGAATACAACCGAATTAGACCATTGTTTTGTATTAGATCCAAACCATCAGGAATGTACTTTAGAAAATGAACAAATGAAATTAGTTGTGTGTGCTGGATTGAATTACCCTTACCTGCAATTGTATACGCCACCGCATAGAAAAAGTATCGCGATAGAAAATTTAAGTGGCGTACCTAATTGTTTTAATAATAAAATGGGGCTCCTAGTATTGAAGCACCATGAAAATTTAGTTTTTAAAACCAGCTACCAGTATTTTTTAAAATCATAAATCAATCACTGCAGTAATACTTACTTCAATGTTGACATTTCTTGGTAAAGTTTTCACAGCCACTGTTTCACGCGCTGGAAATTGCCCTGTAAAATAATTGGCATACACTTCATTTACTTGGGCAAACAACTGCATATCACTTAAGAAAATGCTGGTTTTGACTACATGCGCAAAACTTAATTTGGCTTCATCCAAAATAGCTTTGATATTCTCCATCACTTGTCTAGTCTCCGCTTGGATATCTGTTAAAACCAATTCTCCATTGGCGGGGTTAAAAGCAATTTGACCACTTGCAAATAAAAAGCCATTAGCAATAACGGCTTGGCTATAGGGCCCAATAGGTGCAGGCACTTTACTGGATTGAATGATTTCTTTTGGCATAGGATTAAATTAAGATTGCAATTTCTTGTTTTTCTATCAAATCACCACCTATTTTTGTAAAACATTTTAAAATCATGGCGACCCTCTTACACATTGATACAGCTGGTGAAAAAGCCATGATTGCCTTTACGCAAAAGGGAGCCATCCTAGCGAGCAAAGAAAACGCAGTGTCCAATACCCATGCTGCCTTTGTTCAAGCAGGAATTCAGGAATTAGCTGATGCCTATCATATAGCGCTCTCTTCTATAGATGCCATTGTGGTGACCATGGGTCCTGGAAGTTATACTGGCCTTAGAGTAGGATTGGCTTCTGCAAAAGGATTGGCCTATGCCTTAGAAAAACCATTGATCGGTTTGTCCACCTTGGCCTTGTTGGCCAATGCGGCTAAAAGAAGCCCTGAATTTTCTAATCTAAAGAATTTGCAAATTTTCACGATGATTGATGCCAAAAGAATGGAAGTGTTTGGAGCAGTTTTCAATCAAGCTCAAGTCATTTCCTTGGAAGAACAGGCCATCGAATTGAGTAAAGATTATTTAGAGCAATTAATAAAAAAAGGCCCAGTCTTATGTATCGGCAATGGCGCTGCAAAGGTAAAAACCCTATTCATCCATCCCTCCCTCTACTTTAGCGATCTTTCTTATAACTTAATGGATTTCATTGAATTAGCAGAAGCCAAGCTTAAAGCAGAAAATTTTGAAGACATTGCATATTCCAGCCCATCCTATTTGAAAGAATTTTATCAAAAGAAGGCTTAGTAAAGGGCGAAAAATAGGATGAGCGGTTTAAACTTAATTTGTAGAAGCTAATCTAAGTAATTGTAAATTTTCATGCACAAAGCCCAACTCTTTAACAATTTATATATTATTAAAAAAGTAATTGTAAAATTAATTTTTAGTAACTTTGGACTGCAATTTTAGTTCTTAACCCCCTAACTTACTATTGTCATGAACCAATCCTTACCCCAATTACAATTAGCCAATGGCGCTACGCC